>CANHYZ010000189.1 GCA_947464885.1 Flavobacteriales bacterium | reverse complement strand
TCAGCAGGCTGGGTGAAAGACACCTCAATCTGCGGATAGATTTCCAGGTTCACATGAAAGGTCGAAGAGCAACCATACACGTTGTTCGTTGCCAATGAAACCGTGCGTACCAAAGGGATATCACTGTTGTTTGTAAACACGTGCTGATGCGTCGCAGCAGCCTCCTGTGAGAATGTGCCATCACCATAATTCCAATCAAAGGTTGTAGCGTTGATCGAAAGGTTGTTGAGGTCAACCGACAGCGGGGCGCAACCCGAAAGATTCGATGGACTGAATTGCGCTACAGTATTTGGAAATACACTCACCTGCGTTGTCGTTGTGTCTGAACAACCGAACGCTGATGTTCCAATCAGTGTAACATCGTAAGTAACGGGGCTCAAGGTTAAATTCTCGAACGTGTGTGTTGGCGTAGCAAAAGGTGAGGTTGTACCATCGCCGAAATCCCACTGATAGGTTTGAATACCATTCACGAAAGGCATGGTCATCGTTAGCGGCGCACAACCGTTGCTACCCGTAATCGCCAGGTTTAAATCCATCATTGGGTAAACAAACACCGTTGTTGAAGTCGTATCGTTACAACCACTATTGCTGTAAGCAATCAACGTTACTTCGAAGATATCGAGCAGCGGTGTATTGTTCACATAGGTATGCGTTGGGTTGACCAAATTTGAAGTTGTTCCATCACCAAAATCCCATGCATATCCAACCGCATTCAATGAGTTGTTTTGGAATTGAGTTGGTGTTGGCTCACAGCTTGGAAGCGCACCACCATCATCAAACATGGCCATTGCACCGGGATATACCGTGATGTAAAGAGTATCGGTTGAACCGCAACCGAATGAATTCAATGCAGATAAGGTAACCATGTAGGTTGTATCGGTCATCCCCATGTTGATATAGGTACGTTGACCGGAAAAATTCGAGGTCATCAGACCATTACCCAAATTCCATTGGTATGCAGCTGCAGGCTCGCTGGTGTTGGTGAAGTTCACTGTAAGCGGTCCACAACCTTCGATCACATCAGCGGTAAATGAAGCAACAGGAGCTTCCTGCACTTGCACTGTTGCTGTGTCTTGACCACTGCAATGCTCCGTCGTCACAAAAAGCTGCACCAGGAAGTTTCCTGTCCCGGCAAACGTGTGTGTCGGATTTTCTTGATCGGACGTTGATCCATCACCGAAGTCCCACGACCAATCCTCAATATCATCGTTGGAAGCAGAAACCGTCAAATCGGTGAACTGTGCAGGCTGACCTTCACATACATTAAAAAAGCTGAAGTCAACCTCAGGAGAGTCGTAAACACGGATGGTGATTTCTTCGTCATTGCTGCAGCCATATGCATTCGCCACAGTCAAACTCACCTGGTAATTACCCGCTTCATCAAACAAAACAGCAGGAGGGTTAGCTCCGGTGAATGGAGCGGTTCCGTTATCCATATTCCATGACCATGAAACGGCGTTCGGGGTAACAGCTGAAAAATCCACCCAAAGTGAATCACAACCGGAAGTCTGATCTGCCGTCAGCGTAATGGAAGGTCGTGGCAATACAACTACAGTTACCCAAGCAGTGTCGGCGCATCCCGAAGATTCAGAAACGCTGACAATATTACCCACCAAGTAAGTTCCGGGAGTGTTATAAACGTAAGTCAGGTTGCCGCCTCCAGTAGTATACCAAGCAGCATTAGTACCGAAATTCCATTGAAACACATTGGCACCGCCTGATGCATTTTGGTAGAATGTTACAGACTCACCAACGCAAAGCGTATCGCGACTAGCAGAGATCGAAGCCGTTGGAGGAGGCACAATCTGAATAGTCAAACTGGTTGTTGCAATACCGCAGAAATTCGAATCGGCCAATTCAACGGTATAAGAACCGATACCGGGAAAATGCAACGTGTGGGGGAATGTCGGAGGCCATGGAGTCCAGTCGATGATGCTATCGTAGCCCAAGCCCCAGTAATCTCCAAAGTTCCAGTATTCATAACGCTGGTAAATATTACCCTGCATCAAACAGTTGCGCTCCGTAGTATTTGTGAACGTTACTGTAGTATCCGGATAGCAAAGCGTCATGGCAGAGGCCGTAATACCGGCTTCGTCAATATCCCATATACGAATTGGATTAAATGTCGCTTCTGAATTACCACCTTGAACGGTGTTACAACTGTTCTCTGCCGTGAGCGTCACTTCCGTTTCGCAATCCACTGTACCTTGCTGGTAGGTGTGAGAGATGGTTTGCATCCAGTTGGTATGATCGAAGGTCAACACCGGTGAACCATCACCAAAGTCCCAGGTAAATTCAGTCGTTTCAGAAACGTTGGTTGAGGAGTTGATGAATTGCATCGTTTGTGGTGCACACGCTTGAGTCAAACCACCCACCGGAATCTGGATAGAAGCACTTGAGGCTTCTTCCATTACTACCGTTCCGTTCACAACGCATCCGGTTGCCGTCTCCGTGATGGTCACGTTATAAACTGCAACTGCTGCAGCATAAACGTGGTTTTGAAACGCGGGCGGAGCCCAGGTTGCGCCTGTGGTAACCGGTGAACCGTCACCCCAGTTGATGGTAAACCCGTTCCAGGTATTCGGTGTACTCAGGTTAAAGGAGAAATTACCCCCGCTGCAGGAATACCACGTTGGATTCGAGGTTGCCTGACCGTAGAAGTCAAACACACGTGGACATTGCGACCAAGCCGTAGCGGTCATCAGAGCGAGAACCACGGTGGTTAGGGTGAGCTTTGTATTGGTGAATGGTTGGATCATGTCAGTTTGTACGGGGCATGTTCCAAAAAGGTGCTGGTTTTGAGTGGTTTTTAGACGAAAACCAAAAAACAATAGACTAAAATAAAATTTGTAACCTCCAATCGAGGTACAAACCCTTGCTTCGACTGTCTATTTTTGCGGCTATGTTGATTGAAGTACTCAAGTCTAAAATCCATCGGGTTACGGTAACGGAAGCTAATCTGAACTACATCGGCAGCATCACGCTGGATCCGCTCCTGATGGAGGCGGCCGACATGATTGAAGGTGAAAAGGTCCAGGTGCTGAACTGTATGAACGGCGAACGACTGGAAACCTATATTATTGAAGGTGAGCGCGGTAGCGGAGTTGTTTGTCTCAACGGACCTGCTGCCCGAAAAGTCACACCCGGTGATGTTGTCATCGTGGTAACCTACGCACACATGACACGCGAGGAGGCCATAACCTTCAAGCCGGCGATTGTATTTCCGGATACAGCTACCAATCAACTCAAAGGGTGAACAACTTTTTGAAAAGGGTCGGCAATAGCGTTCAAAATCAGTCATTATTGTTGTGACTTAACCCCGAAAAGCCATGAGAAAGATTCTTACATACCTCATTTTTCTTGGATTGGCTGCGGGACTGATGTGGGTGTTATACAAAGACATCAGCTGGGAAAACGACCTGTTACCCGCCTTGAAACGTGTTCATTGGATCTGGGTATTCGCTTCATTTCTATTTGGTTACATAGCAACTGCTCTTCGTGGATTGCGCTGGAACATCATGTTGGAGCCCATGAATTATAAGGTGCGTAATTGGTGGGCGATTCATGCCGTGGCGTTTGGTTACTGCATGAATAACCTCATTCCGCGGTCGGGAGAATTGGCCAGATGCACCTTACTCAACCGCACCGACAACGTTCCGGTAAACAAACTTATAGGAACGGTGCTGCTCGAACGAATCGTCGACATCCTGTTTCTCGGCACCCTCGTATTCCTTGCGTTCGTGCTCGAGCATGATGCCTTCGCTACCATTTTCGCTCAGGCCGACGGCGGCAAGGGCCGATTGATTCTCATTCTGCTTGCCGGTGCCATCATAGCATTTGCAACCTTCTTGTATGCGCTTCGATACTTCGACCATATTCCGGTTGTCAAGAAAATTCGCCTATTCTTTACGGGCATGATGGACGGCTTGAAGAGTATTTTCAAGATCAAACGACAACTGCTGTTTTGGGCCTATTCCATCGGAATTTGGGTGTTCTGGCTGCTCATGACCTACACTTCCCTGCTGGCGTTGGATGCAACCTCAAGCATGAGCCTTAGGCAAACCGTATTTTTCATGGCGGCCAGCAGCCTGGGCATGATGGTTCCCACACCGGGCGGAGCAGGAGCCTTTCACGGCATGGCCGTTCTGGGTCTTCAAGCACTTGGCTACTCAACCGATGTAGGAAAAATCTATGCGCTTATCTCCTGGTCAATTAAAACAACCTGGGATATTCTCGTGGGCGCTGTTAGCTTTATGATTGCAACTGCAAAAAAATCATGACCTCCACTTCTCCATTTACCGCAACTGCTGTGATCGAGCAAATCACCCGATGGCGAGCGGCCGGAGAAAAAATAGTATTCACCAACGGTGTTTTCGATATTCTTCACCGCGGACACGTTACGTATCTCGGAGCAGCAAAAGCACTTGGAGATCGACTGATTGTCGGACTTAACGCCGACGCGTCTGTAAAGCGACTGAATAAAGGCCCTGAGCGACCCATTCACGACCAAGAAGCAAGAGCTATTGTATTGGCGGCATTGCGCTGTGTAGATGCCGTCGTCATCTTTGATGAAGACACACCCTTGCAGTTGATTGAAGCTCTGGAGCCCGATGTGTTGGTAAAGGGAGGCGACTATGATCCGCATGAAACAGACACCTCATCGCCACGTTATATGGTTGGTTCTCGCGAAACACGCGAGCGCGGCGGCTCGGTACACAGCATTCCCGTTGTCGAGGGTTACTCTACAACCAAAGCTATTCAGCAATTAAAAGGGAAATGAAACTACCCGTTGAGTAGTTCCATCTTCTTCTTGATGTCGTCGATTTCGCGCTCAGTAGCTTTGATTTTCTTCTCAATATCCTTTCGCAAGGCTTCTGCTCCCTTACCGGTGAAGATGCCCATGTTGTTTTCGTACTGCGTTATCTGATGCTTGAGTTTATCAATCTTATCACGCATGAAGTTGCGTTCACGCTTGATTTGACTTTCGCTATTGTTAGCACCCTTGATTGAATCAATTCGGTTGCGGAAGCTTGACATTTCGCGTTGTTCGCGATCGGCATTGATTTGACCGTACTTCTGATCCAGCAACTGGTTGTAGCGGTC
>CANHYZ010000188.1 GCA_947464885.1 Flavobacteriales bacterium | reverse complement strand
CGTAAGGCGATGGGTAAAAAGCAGAAGGATGTACTCGACAAGATGAAAGGAAAATTCATCGAGGGGTCGAAAGCAAACGGACATCCGGAAGATAAGCTTGAAAAAATCTGGACCGACTGGGAAGCCTTCGCCAGCTATGCCTTCAACAAATCGCACTCGACGTGCTATGCGTGGATTGCCTATCAAACGGCTTATCTCAAAGCCCACTACCCCGAAGAATACATGGCGGCTGTGTTGAGCAACAACATGGGTGACATCAAAACGGTCAGCTTCTTCATGCAGGAATGCAAGAAGCAAGCACTGCCGGTTCTTGGCCCCGATGTGAACGAATCGAAGTCGCTCTTCAGCGTGAATGACAAAGGCGAAATCCGTTTTGGATTGGCTGCAGTAAAGGGTGTGGGCGAAAGCGCCGTGGAAAGTATTATCGCGGAGCAACAGCATGGAAGATTCAAAAGCATCTACGACTTTTTAAGTCGTGTAGACGCGAAGGCATCAAACAAGAAAACCATCGAAAATCTTGCGCTATCCGGTGCGCTCGATGCATTTGGCATTGAACGATCGGCCTACTTCGCGCCCGATGGCAAGAACGAAACATTCATTGAAACCCTGGTGCGCTTTGCAGCAGCTATTCGCGACAACAAAAACACCACGCAGGTTTCTCTCTTTGGTGATAGCGAAGAAACAACGATTGCCGAACCACAACCGCTGAAAGTCGAGCCTTGGGATACCATGACGCAGTTGTCGAAGGAAAAAGAAGTGATTGGCATGTTCATCAGCGGACATCCGCTCGATGATTTCAACCTGGAAGTCACGGCATTTTGCAGCAAAGGCGGTCTAGGCTTGTTACAAAATCTGGAAAGCGTGAATGGACGCGAACTCAAACTAGCAGGCACTGTGGTCGATGTTCTGGAAAAAACATCTAAAGCGGGAAAGCCTTATGGTTCCTTCAAGGTTGAGGACTATGAAAACACTTCAGACTTTGTCATGTTTGGGGAAGAGTGGTTGAAGTTAAGGCACCTCGTCGTGCGCGGTGAGAAGCTCTTCATCGTAGGTCGCGCCCAACCGCGTCGTTTCGGCACTGAGGTGAATGGACTGGAATTCCGCATACAACGCATGGAATTGCTCTGCGATATCCGAGCGAAAATGGGTCGTTACCTCGACATTGCGATACCGATGCACAAATTGAATGATGAGCTTGTTACACGCATTTCCGCAGCCTTGCAGAATGGAGCGGGAAAAACACAAGTGCGTATGCGCATCATGCAAGATCAGAGTGAATTGCGACTTCCATCGGGCAACTTCAACAAGGTCAACATTGAAGCTGATGCACTGAGTGCATTGCAAGCGATTGATGAGATTGAGTTTGAAATCTGCGAGTCGTAATCAACGCTTGTGAAGCAACTGCATATCGGCTAGTACCAGCGCCGCCATGGCCTCCACAATCGGCACTGCGCGTGGCAACACGCACGGATCGTGACGTCCTGCGGCTTCCAGCTCTACATTTTCGCCCGATGTTGTGCGCGCCATTTGTTTTTTGCGAATGGTCGAAACGGGTTTGAAGGCCACTCGGAATACTAAGTCATCGCCGGTTGATATCCCACCCGATACACCTGTGTTTCGTAAGTTGTTTTCCGAACCTTTGGTTTTTGTAGAGTCGAACCCGTGAAGCAACTCAAAGCCCTGTGTGGCATTGATGGAAAGAACGGCGTGAGCCAGCACAGCATGCAGTTTATCAAATACAGGTTCACCGAGACCGGCCGGTAATCCTTTGCAAACGCATATAATGGTACCACCTAAACTATCCCCTTCATCGCGCGCTGATTCAATCGCCGCAATCATGCGCTCAGAGGTTGGCGAATGGGGACATCGCACCATACTTTCCTCTGTTGCAGCGAGGTCGAGTTCATCATAGGATGAAGGCACCTCGATTTTACCGACACTATGGACGTAAGCGTTGACGGACACACCGGACTTGGCGAGCAATACTTTGGCAAACGCACCACCGGCGACGCGAGCCGCCGTTTCGCGGGCGCTACTTCTGCCGCCGCCACGATGATCACGAATACCAAACTTCTTCTCCCACACTTCATCGGCATGACCAGGACGGTAGACATCCTTCAACTGATCGTAATCTTCCGATTGTTGATCCTCGTTGTGCAGCATAAATCCAATGGGTGTTCCAAGGGTTTGCTGATCGAGGACACCCGACAAGATGATCAGCCGATCGGATTCCTTGCGTGAGGTCGTAATAGCACTTTGCCCCGGCTTGCGGCGATCGAGTTCATATTGGATGTAATCCAATTCAACTTTGACACCGGCGGGCATACCGTCAATGACTCCGCCAATAGCGGGTCCATGCGACTCCCCGAATGTCGTTAACCTAAAAAGTGTTCCGAATGTATTACCCGCCATAGTGCTAAATTACGCACTATCAAGCGATCAATGCTCGTGACAGTGTACTTCATAAGTGACGGTGTCCACCCGATAGCCTTCGGCCTCGATAGCCTCAAGTTCGTCGCCACAGTATTCACCGATTTCCACTTCGGCACCGTTGAGGTCGTAGTGACATTCATGACAGCTCTCGCGCTTGCATGAAACAGCCAACAGCGCAGTTGAGAGAGCGAAGAGAAAAAAAACTGTTGATTTCATAATGGATTTTATTTGATGTTTGATTTTAAACGATAATTCAAACTGACATATACGTTTCTTCCAGGTGCAGGCATCTCAATGTTCTTGAGACGTGACAGATGGTCGATGTACTGTTCGTTGAGCAGGTTTTTGCATCCCACACGCAAGTCCCACAAAGCGCTTCTTCCCAGCGAAAAACCAATCGCAACATCAACAACCTGATAGGCCGCACTTGGTGTTTCCAAATTCGCCACCGTGCGCTGAGCGCCCATATAGGTGTGCATCACATTGATTTCCTTCAAACGGATTAACGCATCGCCATCGAAGGTGTAGCGCAGGGATGTTTGAATACGTTGCGGCGGCAGCATCGATACACTGCTATCGGCGGGACTATTGGCTTGAATGTATGACCACGTTGTTTCAAGATGCAAGTCGTGTGCGAAGTGCGGGTGATAATGCAGTCCGACATCATTTCCATAATAGGTAACCTCCGAAAGTGCCTTGTAAGCAAATGCCGGAATGCCATCGACGCTGTAACCCAACGGCTGCAGGTAAATGAAATCGCGGATACGATTGACAAACGGATTGTACACCACCACCAAATGCTCACCGGTCAGCTCTGCAGTCAAATCCACTTGTTGCGCATACTCCGGATTCAAATCGCGGTCACCGATTTCATAGCGCAGGGCTCCATGATGAAATCCGTTGCTCAGCAATTCGGTCAAGTGCGGCGCACGAAATCCACTGGAAAAAGACGCCCGAAAAGTTGTCCGCTCTTGGTGATAAACACCACCGGCTGAAACATTGAGTCCTGAATAACGCTTCGAAAAACCGGACACATCCGACACATCGGCTGTAAGGAATCGCATGTCGTAACGCACCCCAGCCTGAACATTCCAAACGTCATTACCATATTGGGTGGTCAAAAATGCACCCTGATCCAGCGTTCGCGAATCCGGCACCAATCGATCGGAAGCATTCGGCGCGTTGCTGTTCCATTGATGCATCCCTTGCAAACCGGAAATGATTTTAAAGTGTTCACCGACGGGTCGATGAATCCATTTCAAGGTATACAGCGCGTTGGTCAGACCCATACTCAAACTTGGAATGGTCACCTTTTCATCATACTCAATCAATCGATTGGAGGTAAAACCAAGCAACAACTGAATTTCGGATTGTTCGCGAAACCATTTATTATCCGATGACAAAAAGTGATTATTAAAGAACTGCGCAGGCAGGGTGTACTTGCGCCGTTGATCAGCGACCTGAAAAGACTCGGGAGTTGCCAGCGAATCATGGGTATGTCCGGGAATGCCCGTAGTGGTATGACTAAACGAATAGCGCAAATGATGCACGCTGCGCTTACCGTTAAATGAAAGAACAGATTTTAGCACAGCTTCATTGAAGCGAGAATTCTGCGCATAGCGTCCGTTAGGTAATCGGAAATCAGCATGATTGGCATAACCTGCGCCCAGCTGCCAGCGCACCTTGGATCGCGATTCGCGATACATGACGCGTTGCGTAATACCGCGGGTATTTTCTTGAAACAACGTTTGCGTCTCCACTTCACGACTCTGCATAGCGGCATGTGGAGCATCGTTAAAGTAAACAACACCGGCCAATGCATCGGCACCATAGAGCAAAGACGCCGGTCCTTTGATCACCTCCACATTACCCAATCCCAGTTCGGAAATGCCCATACCGTGGTCACCGCCCCATTGCTGACTTTCAATGCGCAGTCCATTCATCAGCGTGACCACGCGCATGCCTTGCATACCCCGCACCACAGGCTTGGCAATACCATTCCCCAGCGATGATTGATAAACGCCCGGAATACGCGCAATCGCTTCACCCATATTCATCGCGGCAATCGCGGTGAGATCACTCAGCTTGCGCGACTCAATGTGAAAGGGGTTTTCTGAGCGAGCCTGCGACATGGCACCGGATACGGTTACCTCATGCAAATCAAGATGACGGGCAAGCAGACGAATTGCCACATACTCACTGCCTCCTGCGATCAACTGGCTCGTGCTTTCATAGCCTAAGGCTTCCGCTCGCAGATGAAAGGACTTCAACTCGGGCGTACTGATTTCAAAAGCACCAAGGCTATCGGTCATCATGCCCTTATCGGCTTCCACCAGATACACCATAGCAAACGGAATCGGGGTGGAATCATCCGCATCGTAGACATGGCCCCTAATCGACTGCGCACATAGGTCGAACTGAAATAGTCCGAAAAAGACAACGAGTATGGATCCGATTCGTTTCATTAATGCAACAGTGTTGCAAATATAGAAGGATAACTTCACCTCCAAGCAAACGAACAAAAAAAGCCTTATCCGGAAACAATCACTCCATTCCCTTCATGCTTACTTTCGCCTCGTGTCGCGCATTCTGATTAAAAATATCCGTTCGCTGATTGGCGTTTACGATGAAGCACCTACTCGCTTATGCGGTGCTGAAATGAACCGTCTGCCGGACTTAGCAAACGCCTGG
>CANHYZ010000187.1 GCA_947464885.1 Flavobacteriales bacterium | reverse complement strand
GCATGGGCTTCAACCACCACCTTATAAGGAGCATCGGGATTGATAACGCCCACGGCAGTGCCATAGGTGTCTACAAAATAATCATCGATATACGGACGGATGTAATCCAGCCACAACTGCTGACCTGATTTCTCAAAGCCGGTGGGCGCGGGGTTGTTGATGTATTGCTCGAGAAATGCGATTGATTTTTCGTTGACGATGCGCTTAGAAGATTCTTTCTTCGGAGCAGCGGTGGTTTGCTTTTTCTTTGCCATGAATTCGGATTTATGCAGTAAAAGTATTGGCCGCGGCTTCGTCGTTTTCAGCCTAAATTCGGAAATTACTCACAGCATTTGTCGACAATTGAGCGCAGATAACAACGACATACACCTCATCGAAACTTCCGACGGAAGCCACAGCCTGTTTGTGCGTTCGCTCAACGAAACGTACCACTCGCGCCACGGGGCGATCCAGGAGTCGCAGTGGGTGTTTATAAAGCAGGGCTTGGACCATCTGCAGGAAACTAAAAAGACACGAATACACGAAGTGGGGTTTGGGACGGGGTTGAATGCACTGCTCGCTATGCGATGGGCGGAAGAACATCGGGTGCATGTGCATTTCACGACGCTGGAGACGAATGTGCTGTCGCTGGAACTTGCAGGGCAACTCAACTATGCGTCATCCGAGCAAGAGCGCTCCGTCTTTTTGAACATGCATGCTGCACCTTGGAACGAAGATGTCTCCATCACCCCGCACTTCACCTTGCACAAAGCGCTGCGCGAAGTGCAATCGGAAGTAAGCGAAGCACAATACGACGTCATCTTCTTCGATGCGTTCGGTCCGCCGACACAACCGGAAATGTGGACACCCGCTATTTTCCAACGCTTGTTCAACGCGCTCAAGCCCGGCGGCATTCTGGTCACCTACTGCGCGAAAGGCCAAGTGCGGCGCGACATGCAATCAGTTGGCTTCAACGTTGAACGACTACCCGGACCACCCGGCAAGCGCGAAATGCTGCGCGCCACCAAACCTGCACACCATGAATAATACCTCTGCTCTACCCACGCGTTTTAACGTGCGTGCCTATTTCATTTTGTTCAATGCGGCAGAGGATGCTGTGCTTGTAAGCGATGAACTCATCTTCGGCAATGCCTATACGAAGTTCCCGGGTGGTGGTGTCGACTTTGGCGAAGGGCCGGCCGATACCGTGGTGCGCGAAGCCATGGAAGAAATGAAACAGCCGATTGAAGTGACAGGTCATTTCTACACAACCGACTTCTATCTACCGTCATTCTTTCATCCGAGCGATCAGATTATTTCTATCTACTACACGGCGCGTATGCTGGGAGAACAGCAGTTCACCGCTGCTCATATTGCCTTCGATTTCAAACAACGGATTTACAACGAAGAATCCTTTCGATGGGTGAAGCTGAGTGTGATTCGGGAAGATATATTTCACTTTGCGGCGGATAAGAAGGTGGCTTTGATGCTGGCGGAGAGAAAAGGATAAAATGGAATAATCGCAAAGAGAATTTCACGCAAAGACCTCAAAGGGAAAATCACGCAAAGAACGCCGAGAGGTTGAAGACACTACTTCGCGAAATGAAAGTAATCTCTGCGGGTAATTCCTCTGCGGGCTCTGCGAGAGATGCTGATTTCACGCAAAGACCGCCAAGGAAATTTCACGCAAAGACCGCAAAGGGAAAATCACGCAAAGGAACGCAAAGAAGGGCTGGACCATGCTACGCGAAATGAAAGTACTCTCTGCGGGTAATTCCTCTGTGGGCTCTGCGAGAGATAAACCCCTACATCGCCAATCTGCGCATCACATGCCGCTCCACCGATTCAAACAGCTGATCGGGATTCATCGTGCGCCACTTCATCTCATTGAGTTTACCACCAAGCACGAAGTAACTATCGATGTTGGCGGATGAAATATCCTCTTGCACGTGATCACGGATATTCATCAAGGCAATCCAACCATCACGATCATTCACATCCTCAAACCATTCTTCGTAATAGCTATCGTCCGAGAAATGAAAGTTGAGCACGTTTTCTCCAATGAGAATGAATTTGGAAACACCCTGATCCATCATCGTTTCAATCACCTCACGCTTCAAGAACATGATGTCGTTGTAAAGCAAATCGTTCCACTCGCCAATAAACTCAATTACAGCAAAGCCTTGCTCATAGTGACAATAAAGTATCTTCATAAACAGCGTCTGACTGCCGAAGCTGTCCCACTGCGGATGGATGTAGTAGTTATAAATCTTCGATGTAAACTCAAACTCGGAATACTCGCGCTCAAAAAACGGCGAATACGGATCTTCCGATGCCACATAGTAGCCCCGCCAGTTATAATATGGTTCGATGTCGTGCACTAGTGATTTGCTTTAGCGTGATCAATGGCTTTTCGCACACTGCCTTGCTCCAAAAGTAAGGCCTCCGCTTGTTCCTTCGAAAGTCCCGTCTGCTGCATCACCATGGCTGTACCGCGATGCACCAACTTGTGATTGCTCAATTGCATGTCGACCATCTTATTCCCACGCACTCGGCCCATGCGAATCATGACGGATGTTGAGAGCATGTTGAGCACGAGCTTCTGCGCTGTTCCGCTTTTCATGCGGGTGCTTCCCGTCACGAATTCGGGACCTACAACAACTTCAATCGGAAAGTCGGCCACCTGCGTCACCGGCGAACCGGCATTGCACGTGATGCAACCCGTTACAATGCCCTCTGTGCGGCATTTCTCCAAAGCACCCACCACATAAGGCGTTCCTCCGGATGCCGCTATACCGACAACCACATCGTTTTTCGTGATGGCATGCTCGCTGAGATCCAGCCAGCCCTGTTCGCGATTGTCTTCAGCAAACTCCACGGGATAACGAATGGCGCGATCACCGCCTGCGATGATTCCAATGACGAGCCCATGCTCCACACCATACGTTGGCGGACACTCCGAAGCGTCGACAATACCCAATCGGCCACTCGTACCTGCACCGAGGTAAAACAAGCGACCGCCGTTTTGCATGGCGCGCACCACCGCTTCAACCAATTGCTCGATTTGAGGAATTGCCTTCGCTACAGCCAATGGCACGGTCTGATCCTCGCGGTTAATGTTGTTCAACAATTCCAAGGTAGACATGGTCTCCAAACGGTCGTAAAGGCTATCGCTTTCGGTGGTTAGCATAGAGGTATTTTCTTCAAAGGTATTTTCAGTGAAATGGCACAACGAACTTCAACCAATAATTTTTTACAAATGAATCGTTAACAAAGCGTAAGTAGGACGCATCGCAGGTCTGGTGGGAAATGACTTACCTTGTCCTACTCATTGAACACATCCAACTATGCCAAGAATCCTATTGCTCCTCCTGTTTTTCTTCAGTGCGTTCCTACCGGTGAGCGCGCAAAAAGACACGACCTCCAAGAGCATTTTCGGAGGCGCTCTCGCTACCCCACGCATCCTGGCTGCCCGCCATGAATTCAACGAAAACAATATGCGCGGCGCGCTGTTGATTTATCGCGAAGTCTTGCAAAGCGACCCCAACAATGCCGCTGCGCTCTACGGTTCCTCCGAATGCAATTACTACCTGAAGAAATACAAGCTAGCCCTGGAATATTACGAAAAGGCACTGGCCATTGAACCTACTGTTTCCTCCGAATCGAAATTCTTCCTCGGACAGATTTACCACCGCACAGCCAAGCTCCCCGAGGCTATTGCCGCCTTTGATGCATTCATCGCTATCGAAAAACCAACCACGTACGAATATGAACTGGCCGTCCAATACCGTGATCAGTGCAAATATGCTGTGGAGATGATGCAAAAGCCCGTGCAAGTGAACATTGAAAACATGGGCAATCAAATCAATTCGCGCTACGATGATTACACGCCCAGCATCTCAGCCGACGGCCAACTGCTGGTGTTCACCGCGCGTCGCAACGATACGAAGGGCGGGCGCATGGACGAACAAGGCGACTACAAATACTTTGAAGACATCTACTACAGTCAGCTGGATGCCGCCACAGGTCAATGGTCGCAAAGCACTGCAGTGGAAGGCGAATTGAACACCGAAACCTACGATGCCGTGCTCAGCCTGTTCCCTTCTGGCAATGGCATGTATGTCTACAAAAACACGGTCTCTTCAACAGGTGATATCTACTACAGCGAATTCCGTCCGGGCACGAGCGAATGGACCGCCGCGCAAAAAATGCCACGACCGATTAATACCTCCTACTTCGAAGGTTCCATCAGCATGACCGCCGATGGCAATACAGTTTATTTTGTGAGCGAACGTCCGGAAGGCGAAGGCCAGGGTGACATTTACATGTCTACCAAGCGAGGAGACAATTGGACGAACCCCAAAAATCTTGGGGAAGTCGTCAATACCGACTTAGATGAAAAATTCGTGTTCATCCATCCCAACGGCAAGACACTCTTCTTCGCGAGTAACGGCCATCAGACGATGGGGAGCTACGACATTTTCAAAACGGAACAAGTGAATGGTGCATGGAGTATTCCGGTGAATCTGGGCTATCCCATCAACACAGTCAATGAAGAATCAACGTTCTCGCTCACCAAAGACAACAAGACCTTAATCATCGCCGCTGAATATGAGGACAGCTATGGTGAGCGTGACATCTACCGCGTGGATGTTAGCACCTATGCGCTTCTCGCCGATGGATACGATGTGCCGACATCCGGACAAATACTGGTGAGTTGCCTGAACACTGCGAATGAGCCCGTTAAAAAAGTAAATGTGCAAGTGTGTTATGCATCGACCGGGAAGGTTGTTACCGAGGCACAAACGGATGACGTTGGAAGAGCCAAACTGAATTTACCGGGCAACAACACCTACCTCGTTAAGCTCTCCAAAGGGGCTTTCACACAAGAAAAGAGCATCGACTTAACGCTGAAAAATTCCGGTGAAACGGTAGTCAAATATGACGTCGTGATTCCGGACTAATCAGTACGCCTTTTTAAACATGATGACGCTCTCTTCGCGCGAGGTGCGTGTCTTGGGATCAAACAACTTGTATGTCGTGTGATACGGCACAATAGCCTGATCGCTTTTCGGTATCAACTTCTGAATACGCTTAAAGGTTGGGTTAGCAGCACCGGGATAACTGATGCGCACTTCGATAATCAT
>CANHYZ010000186.1 GCA_947464885.1 Flavobacteriales bacterium | reverse complement strand
GTTGACCACCACCCACGCTTCACCGGCATTAGCGCCAAGGGTAATTTGTGGAATCCAAGCGCCTTTGGGAAGGCCTTTGATTGAAGGCGAAAGATTGGTCCAGGTAGCTCCGCCATCGCGCGTGAGTTGGACGTTTCCGTCGTCGGTTCCCACCCAGAGTTCGCCATTATTTTTTTCACTTGCTGTGATGCATAGAATCGTGCAATGGTTTTCGGCGTTCGTCACATCGGGGGTGATACCACCTGTTTTATCCTGGTCCTTGAGCTTAAGTGAATCATTGGTGGACAGGTCCGGAGAAATGATCGTCCACGAAAGTCCATGGTCGGTGGAATGATGCACGAATTGCGATCCGAAGTAAACGCCGGTTGTGTTAAATGGATCACGACCGATGGCCGCATTCCAGTTGAAGCGCAGTCGCGTGCCATCCGGATGCACGGGCTTCACGTACGACATTTTTCCGGTCTCCGTTTGGATGTAGTGCACTTCCCCGCCCTGCGACATGGCATAGGCGTAAAGTGGATTGTGGCTGTCGGGCAACACATCGAAGCCATCACCGAAAAGCAACTCTTGCCAATCAGCTGAGCGAATGCCGCCGGAATGAAACACATACCCCGGACCTTTCCACGAGCCATTATCCTGCATGCCGCCATAGACATTGTAAGGCACTTGCATATCGATGTCGACATGATAGAACTGCCCCAACGGCAAGTTGTTGACGAAGGTCCAGTTACGCCCGCCATCACGACTAATATTCAATCCGCCGTCATTGCCTTCAATCATGAACTCGGGATTTTGCGCACTCCACCAGAAGGCATGGTGATCGGGATGCACGCCATAGTAGGGTAGGAGCGTGGTCCATGTTTTTCCACCATCGATGCTCTCGCTGACGGTACTATGCAAGTAAATCAAATGGTTTTCATTCGAGGGATCAACGTATAACTCGTGGTAGTAGAAGGGACGGTCGCCCACGCCTTTATCCGTTACCAGGTTCCAGGTCAATCCACCGTCGGTTGATTTGTAAAGCGCGGTCTTGGCGCACTCAATCAGTGCGTAGACGATTTTACTGTTGCCCGGTGCAAATGCCAGTCCTATGCGTCCCCACTCTCCCTCGGGCAATCCGTGTTTGTCGGTGAGTTTTGTCCACGTATTTCCGCCGTCGACGGTGATATGCAGCCCGCTGCCTTTTCCTCCGGAGGTGAAATGATAGGGCTTTCGTTCATACTGATACATCGCTGCGAGCAGTCGGTTAGGATTTGCAGGATCCATCACCAAATCGGCACAGCCTGTTGTGTCGTTGACGAATAGAATTTGCTTCCAGGAAACGCCGCCATCGTCGGTTCGATAGACGCCGCGATCGTTGTTGGGCGTCCACGCGCTGCCATGAGCGCCGGCGAATACACGCTGTGAATTGCGCGGATCAACGATTACGCGGTGAATGGTCCACGTTTTTTCGAGACCGCTTTTGGTCCATGTTTTTCCGGCATCTTGACTTTTGAAGATACCGGCTCCGCTGGTTTGGCTATTGCGCGGATTTCCTTCGCCTGTGCCGGCCCATATGACATCGTGGTTGCCGGGGTCGATGCAGACAGCTCCTATTCCCAGGATTTCTTGCTCATCGAAAAGCGGTGACCATGTCATGCCCGCACTTTCGCTCTTCCATAAGCCTCCGCTGGCGGTTCCGACATACATGATGTTTTCATTGAGTGGATCTACATCAATCGCGGTTACTCTGCCGCTCATCACCGCCGGCCCAATGCTGCGCATATTCATGTTTTTGAAATGATCAGGGACTTTGAGAACCGATGACTGGCTCATCAATTGGCTGAAATGCGTGAAAGCGAGGAGTAGGAAAGGGAAGAATTTTTTCATTGCAAGCTTGATTTCCGTCGGATTCGACGAATGTAGGGGTGAGATGTCGGCACAACCAAGTTTTTCGATTTTCTTTGTTGGATAAATGAGTTCGCCAAGTCGCAACACCACTGATCTAAAACGCTTCGACAATTCCTGGTACAAACCGGGAGGTTCTTTGAAGCGATTCCTTTGGTATCTGGTCAGTGCGTTGTTTTTTGAAAGTGCATTTCCCCTGAGCGGTTTTAAGGTTAGGTTGCTTCGCAGCTTCGGCGCTCGCGTGGGAAACGGCGTTGTCATCAAGCCTCATGTGCGCATCAAATACCCCTGGAAGCTGAGCATTGGTGATTACTCCTGGATTGGGGAAGATGCATGGATCGACAATCTGGATGAAGTGCGCATTGGTGCCAATTGCTGCGTCTCTCAAGGTGCCTTGTTGCTATGTGGAAATCACAATTACACGAAGTCAACCTTTGATTTGATGACCGGAGCAATTACACTTGAAAATGGTTCCTGGATAGGTGCGAAGAGCACGGTTTGTCCCGGCATAACCGTGGGCTCGCATGCCGTGCTTACGGTAGGAAGCATAGCAACGAAAACACTTGAGCCCTATGGTATCTATAGTGGAAATCCGGCAGTGAAAGTGAAAGAACGTGTAATAGCATCATGAAGGTTTCCATCATCACCATTACATACAACAGTGCTGAAACTGTAGAAGACACGATTCAATCCGTGCTGGCACAGGATTATCCTGACATTGAATACATCATTGTCGATGGTGCTTCAAAGGACGATACCCTCTCCATTGTCAATCGCTACAAGGATAAAATTGCCACCATACAATCTGAACCCGACAAAGGCATTTACGATGCGATGAATAAGGGTGTTCACTTGGCAACCGGCGACCTTATCGGCATCTTGAACAGCGATGATTTTTACGCCGATGCTCATGTCATCAGTGATATCGTGAAAACGGTGCAATCAGCAGGTGCTGATGGGTGCTATGCTGATTTAGTATATGTCGATCGCAACGAGACATCCCGCGTGGTGCGCACCTGGAAATCGGGTGAATACCGCCATGGGCAATTCATGCGTGGTTGGATGCCGCCACACCCGACATTTTTTGTGAAGCGAACGATGTATGAGGCACACGGTACGTATTCGTTGCAGTTGCGTTCTGCTGCAGATTACGAGTTGATGTTGCGCTTTATCCATAAGCACGGCATCAAAGTATCCTACTTGCCGCGCGTCATCACAAAAATGCGTGCCGGTGGTCAAAGCAACGTGACCATTAAGAACCGATGGAGAGCGAATCGTGAGGACCGACTAGCCTGGAAAATGAATGGATTGCAGCCGGGTTTCTTAACGCTGATTCGAAAGCCCCTATCGAAGTTGCTACAATACCTTCCCCGCTAATTAACGATTCCCGAAGATTGAACGACCAACATCGTCAGGATCATTCTTCATCAAGGCTTATACACTTACCCATTCGTGCATTCGTAACCTCTTCTCATTCGTGATTTCGTAGCCTCTTCTCATTCGTGCATTCGTGGCTTATGGCTCTCTAGAATTCGTAGTACAAAAAAGCGGCCCGAGAGCCGCTTTTCAAAAAGGTATGTAAGTGGATTAGAACTTAGCACGTGAGCGACGCACGGTTGCTCTGTTTTTAACCCAGCTGTACTTGCTCTTGTAGAATTTAGAACGGCCGCGAATCAACTTGGTAATCACCACTTGGGAGGTGATGTAGTTGTCTTTGCGGGCCAATGGGTTCGCAGGATCATGCAGACCGCGGGTTGATTGGAAAGCATCTTCCGTGACCTCATTTCCGGGCTGGTAGCGGAAGTCGTTCAGCGACATAGACGGGAAAACGTCCTCATAAATAGGATTGCCTTCTTCAAAGCGCAGCAATGCATTTTGCTCATCGAGCAACGCTTGGTAAGTCTGCGATTGCAACGCCAATGCTAAATCGTAAGTTCCTGAGTTATCCGGCGATGGTTTATTGTAGTAAGTCGACACATCATCCAAGTAATCGGAGAATGTTTTTCTCCAACAGATTTCCCAGCCGAAACGCCAAGACTTGCTGAAGGTGAAATACATTCCAATACCCATTGGAATGGCTATACCAAAGTTGCTGTAGGTAGCGCCTTCTGTGCGATACGGGCGCAGGCTATACCAGATTTCGTTGACATAATCTCCCGGTTGCAGGCGTGCGGTATCTCCACCAAGGCTTGCCGCTAATTCGCTTTCAGCGGGGTCATAAACGAGGCGTGCTTGCGGGTTGCTGTAGTATGCAGCAAGTCCGGCGAATGCGTAAAGCTTGTAATCCGGATTATAGAAACCGCGGTTACCCACGTCGTTGTCGTACCACAGCGTGAATTCAGCGCGACCCGACAACTCGAACATACGATTTCGGAAATTCAGGTTGCGTGTGCGGCGAGGAATGTACGTTGTGTAAATGTCAGCGTCTTGAATCAGCAGATGGTCAGCGCCGGCGGAGACCGCAAAGCGCTTCGAAAATTTGTATCGACCGAAAACACCAACCGCATAGCGGGTCTGGCCAAGGTGCATATCCCAAAAATAGTCTTTACGTTGCTGTTCTTTTCCGCCGATATCACCCAGATAGTTTGCAGCTCCCAATTTCACACCGTAGTCCCATTGGTACTGGGCCGATGCAGAAACTGAGGCAAAGAGCAAAAGGATGAGTAAATATTTCTTCATGTTGGATAATTAAGGCTCTAGCTGCCAAGCCGCTAATGTAAAATCATTTTTCCATAATTGAAAATTATTTTTCCATGAATCATTTACGGTTTGTAACCGGCTAGGTTTCGTTTGCGGGCGTTGCCTTGTCTTACTTTTGGTTCGTATGAAAACACGTATTACGGAGTTATTTGGAATCGAGCATCCCATTATTCAGGCCGGAATGATCTGGTGCTCAGGTTGGGAATTGGCCTCGGCGGTGAGCAATGCCGGCGGACTGGGTTTGTTGGGATCAGGCTCCATGTATCCCGATGTGCTGCGCGAGCAGATTCGCAAGACCAAAGCCGCGACGGATAAGCCGTTCGGTGTGAATTTGCCTTTGCTCTATCCTCAGATAGCCGATCATATTTCGATTATCATAGAGGAGGGTGTCAAGATTGTCTTCTCCTCAGCCGGTAACCCCAAAACCTACACACCTGTTTTCAAAGAACACGGGATACAAGTTGTGCATGTGGTGAGCAGCGCCAAGTTCGCGTTAAAGGCACAGGAAGCCGGATGCGACGCCGTGGTAGCCGAAGGGTTTGAAGCGG
>CANHYZ010000185.1 GCA_947464885.1 Flavobacteriales bacterium | reverse complement strand
GTAGCTGACACTTTCTTCGATTTTCATTTGCTCTACGGCATAGCTGTCGCTGTTTTTGGCGAATGCGTTTTGATCAAGCTGAAGCCAGATATAGTGAAGAACATCGGGAGAGTTATTGAAATACGTGATAATCTCCTCACCGTATAGCGTTTGGGTGGCGTCATCAATCGTAATGCTCATGTTGTGGTCAGCACGTTGCTGCCAGTAAGCATTCCCCGGCGCACCGCTGGCAGCACGTTGGTCATTAGGCGTAGCCAGTTCCGGACCGAGTTGCTTGAATTTATCTTCCCATGCGGCTTGTTTTTCGATTTGAGCCGACAAGGCTAGTGGAGCCAAAAAAGCAAAGAGTAGCGTGTATTTCATAGCGTGAATAGGTGTTCAAATGTAATGGAAAATCCCCCAGACACCTGCCGTGTGATGCACTGGTCAGGCGTATTTTTGTGCATTACTGTATGCTTATGTCAACATTTACGGAACTCGAAGAAGTTGTATTGGAAGAAACCGATGTGGCCGATGGTCGCAAGCTGATTCTTTTCAATGATGATGTGCACAGTTTTGATTTTGTCATTGAAGCGTTGATTGAAGTCTGCGAACATGAATTGTTGCAGGCGGAGCAATGCACCATCATCGTCCACTTCAAAGGCAAGTGTGCAGTGAAGCAAGGTTCGTATGAGAAGTTGGAGCCGATGTGTACGGCGCTGTTGGAGAGAGGGTTGACGGCGGAAATACAGTAGGTAATGGCGAGTGACTAGTGACCAGTGACTAGTGACGAGTGGCGAGTGACTAGTAGGTTAACCCTTGTGTGCCACACATGCCACTGACGCTACAAGGCGGTAACGACGCACTGCTGTGCGTCGCCCCGGCAAGAAGGATAGACCTAGTGTGCCACACATGCCCTTAGACAGACGCAGAGCGTCCAAAAAAAAACAAATGAAAAGAAAACTTATAATAGTATGTGCTGTGTTGTCCGTGGTGTTGATGTTTAACGGATGTGACACGGTGCCTATTAGCGGGCGCAAGCAATTGCGACTCATCAGCGAACGCGAAATGATTGGAATGTCGCTTCAAGCCTATGACGAGTTTCTCGATACGAGTCAGGTGCTGCCCGACACGCACAAGGATGTGATTGTCGTGCGAAGAATCGGTAACCGCATCAAAGAGGCTGTCATCAAATACCTCGCGGATAATGGGCAATCCAAGCGGATCGACGGCTTTGAGTGGGAGTTCAATGTGGTGAATGAAAATACGGTGAACGCTTGGTGCATGCCGGGTGGTAAGGTGGTCGTGTACACGGGTATTTTACCGGTAACCAAGGACGAGAAAAGTCTGGCGGTGGTCATGGGTCATGAAATTGCACACGCCGTTGCCCGTCACGGTAATGAGCGCATGAGTCAAGGATTGGCAGTACAGTTGGGCGGCCTTGCGCTGAGTGTGGCACTATCCGAACAACGCGCAGAAACGCAGAATTTATTTTTACAGTCTTACGGTTTGGGTTCCAATCTGGGCATGTTGGCATATAGCAGGAATCACGAAACGGAAGCAGACAAACTCGGTTTGGTGTTTATGGCTATGGCCGGATACGATCCGGAATCAGCTATCGGTTTTTGGCAGCGCATGAGCGGGATGGGAGGGCAGTCTCCTCCGCAATTATTGAGCACACACCCTAGTGATGAAACGCGCATTGCTGATCTGAACGCATTCATGCCTGAAGCGTTGAAGTATTACAAGCCTTGATTTCTTTCGAATATGAGTACGCTGAATTTTGATGAATTTGACTCGACCACCATTCAACAATGGCAGCAACTTCTCACCAAGGAGTTGGCAGGTCGTACACCGGAGTCGCTGAATTGGTTGCTGACGGATGATGTGCAGATGGAACCTTACGCAACGACGAGTAGCGAGAGTTTTGCTTTGGATGTTGCTCCTAACTGGGAAATGCTTCACGGGTTTAAATCCGCAAGTTCCAAGCAATGGAATGAGGTTGCTCACGAGGCCTTAATGGGAGGCTGTAACGGATTGCGGATGTTGAATGTCCCTGCATCGGCTGCTGAACTTGACCAAATGCTGAAGGGCATTTTTATTGAATACATCGCTCTGCACATTGATTGCGGAAAGGATGTTATAGCGGTTGCAACGTGGCTTCAGCAGCTTTGCGAGGAGCGTTCGCTAAATACAAGAGAGCTGCGAGGTGCGTTTTACATGGATTTCAACGCCCAGAGTAATGAAGATTTCGATACGATTATTCGGTTTACGAAGGAACATTTTCCGCTCTTCAGAGCGTTTGTGGTTGATGCCACGCGTGTACATGAACAGGGAGGTAATCCCATTCAGGAGATTGCCTATGCATTGACGGAGGGGCACGCGTTTTTGGTGCGCTGCATGGAGGCAGGATGGAATGTGGATGATGCCTCGGCGTTGATTCAATTCAATTTCGCCACCGGCAGTTCTTACTTCGCAGAGATCGCTAAGTACCGTGCTTTCCGATGGGCCTGGAAATCGATCATCGAGCAGTATAAGCCTCAGTATGGTTGCTCAACGAATACCCATATTTCAGCAAGTACATCGCGCTATTATCAAACCGCCAAGGATGTTCACAATAACTTACTCAGAGCAACAACGCAGGCGATGAGTGCAGTAATAGGCGGCGTCAATAGTTTGATGGTTGAGCCATACAACAGCCATAGCGTTGAAGCGGACCGCACCGCACTGCGATTGTCGAGGAATATTCATCAATTGCTTACCGAGGAAAGTTATTTCGAGTCATTCCGTTCAGCCGCCAATGGGTCACATTATATCGAGCAACTCACCGGCAAAGTCGTGCAGGCCGGCTGGTCGACGTTTCAGCGCTGGGATGCTATTCGTGCAGAGGAAGGCAAAGATGCGTTCGATATCCGGTGGAGTTTGGAAACAGCACAGGTAGCTGAGTCAGCGCAGACAGCACTCGCCGAAGGCAAGCGAATCATGGTTGGCGTCAACAAGTACGTGAACAAGTCTGATTCTTCGGTTGTTGCTGAAGGTGCGAAGACATTTACTGCTTCGCAGGAAAAGGCATGATGCATTTCGATCAACAGGCGGTTAAAGATCTTGAGTTCGACGTTATTCGACTGTTGTTGCATGACTATTGTGCGCAGCCATCTGCGCGTTTGCGCATGGTCGATTTACAGCCTATACGCGATTTTCGCAAGCTGCGCGAGGAATTGCAGCGCACGCATGAATTCACTGAAATACGCCGCAACAACGTGGCGTTTCCGGCTCTTGATTTCGAGGAGTTGGATGCGGAGATTAAACTTTTACAGTTGCGCGACAGCGTGCTGAGTGAAGATAGTTTTTTCAGGATATACAAGGCCAATATCATTGTAAATGATATCATCAAAGCTTTCGAGGGCATGGAGGAAGTGTATACTTCGCTCTATGCACTGATTCACGAAATTGAGCATAGTGAAAACATGCTGCAGCTGATCCAAAAGGTCTTTGATGCTAAATGGAAAGTGCGCGACGATGCCTCGCCTGAGCTCAAGTCGATCCGCGATGGCATCGTGATTGTGCGGCGCAACATTGCCAAGAATTTTACAAAGGTGATGCGTGAATACGCGGGCAAGGGTTTTTTGGGAGATACCGGTGAAGCCTATCTGAACGATCGTAAAGTGTTGGCCGTTTACAGCACGCACAAGCGCAAGATTCCGGGACTCGTTATCAGTAGCAGTAAGACAGGAGCATTGACCTACATCGAACCGGAGGTCAATATTCAGCTCAACTTTGAACTCGAGTCCTTGATGGATGATGAGCGCAACGAGATTCGTCGTATTCTTAAAGAACTCACCAATAGCATCCGTCATCAGCTTCCTGTTATTCGAAGCTATCAGTTTTGCCTTACGGAGTTTGATTTTATTCAAGCCAAGACCAGGTTGGCCATGGATCTTGATGCCATCTTGCCTGAGCTGGAGGACGAGCCCGTGATTGATTTGAAAAAGGCTTATCATCCGATTTTGTTTTTGAATAACCGACGCAATCAAAAGAAGACCTTTCCGCAGTCATTGCGCATGGATCGTGATAGTCGCATGTTGGTGATTAGCGGTCCGAATGCCGGAGGAAAAAGCATCACGCTGAAAACAGTTGGCTTATTGCAGGTGATGCTACAAAGCGGTTTGCTGGTGCCTGTTGCGAATGGCAGCAAGATGTCGTTTTTTCACGCGGTGCTGACCGATATCGGCGATAATCAAAGTATCGAAAATCAGCTCTCGACCTACAGTTACCGACTCAAGCGCATGAAATTGTTTTTGGATGTCGCCAATCGTCGGTCACTGGTGTTGCTGGATGAGTTTGGAACGGGATCGGATCCTGACCTGGGAGGTGCATTGGCTGAAGTTTTCTTTGAGGAATTATATGGCCGAAAGTCATACGGGGTCATTACAACCCACTATAGCAACATTAAAATTAAGGCCGCGCAGATGAAGCATGCGAGCAATGGTTGCATGCTTTTTAATACACAGACCTTAGAGCCGACCTATCAGTTGTCGATTGGTCAACCGGGTAGTTCATTTACGTTTGAAGTCGCGGAAATCAATGGTATTCCAAAGGAATTAATTGCTGCGGCGAAGAAGAAGATGACGAAGCAAAAGGTGCAGATGGATGAGATGCTTGCTTCATTGCAAGAAGAAAAAACACGTTATCAGGAACTCACTCAAAGTGCACAGTCGGCCGGTGAAATGGCAAGTAGCGCTATCACGGAGTATGAGAAGAAGCGCGAAAAGATGGAGGACCGTTTGCAGCGTCAGCAGGAAACCATCGAGAAGAATAACAAGTTCTTGAATCACGGTCGCAAGCTCATGCAGTTTATCGATGCGTATATGCTGCGTTCCAAGAATAAGGAGTTGATGGATGATGTGAAGAAATACATCGCCATGGAGAAGACCAAGATTGACGAGGACCGCAAGCAGAAGAGCATCCAGAAGAAAATTCAAAAAGATAAAGAGGAAACTCAAACCAAGGAGCGCCGCACGGGTTCCATTAAAGTGGGTTCGTTGGTTCGACTGTCCAATACGAAGCAGACCGGTACGGTGTTGGAGCTGGAAAAGGGTCAGGCCGTTGTTGCTTTTGGAGTGTTCAAGACCAAAGTGGAGGTGGAGCGGCTTGAAT
>CANHYZ010000184.1 GCA_947464885.1 Flavobacteriales bacterium | reverse complement strand
TTGGCGCATCATCTCTACAACGAGAAACGATCCACACGTACGAATGACAGCCTCTCCCAAACCGCTGGATGTAGCGGCTCCAATTTCATTGTCGACATACAGACCGGCACCAATGACCGGACTATCGCCTACGCGACCGCGCATCTTGAATGCCATGCCGCTCGTTGTGCATGCTCCTGCCATGTCGCCGTTCATATCCATCGACAACAAACCAATCGTGTCGTGATTTTCGATGTTGATAATCGGCTTGTACTGACTGGTCTTTAGCCATTCCTTGTAAGCTTTCTGCGCTGCTTCACCAACGTAGCCATCGTGCTGGAACCCTTCTGCCAAGGCAAATTGATAGGCTCCTTCTCCGACAAGAATCACGTGTGGTGTTTTTTCCATCACCCGACGAGCAACAGAAGCGGGATGCTTGATGTGTTCCAAAAACATAACGCTCCCTGCATTTCCCTGACTGTCCATGATGCACGCGTCGAGGGTTGTCTTTCCTTCGCGATCCGGAAAACCTCCCAAGCCAACACTGAGATTCGATAGGTCGGACTCCGTATCATTCACTCCCTTTTCGGCCATGTCTAGCGCGTTTCCGCCGGCCAGCATCGCTTCCCAAGCTGCGGCATTGGCGGCCAATCCGGCATCCCAGGTGGATAACACCAATCCCTCTTTGTAGATATCGGCTGGTGGAGCAGGAGTGTCTTGATTTTGTGCAAAGGCACGATGCAACATCCCAAGACCCAATCCAAGGCCTGTTGCTGCAGATGTCTTGATGAATTTACGACGGTTGGTTGACATGATGGTCCGATTATGTGGACCAAGATAGGAAATTCAGACGTGGTCTAACTCACCATTTCGCGCTGAAGCGTTTCAATGGTGTCGGCCGGTAAATTCATCATGTCCAGATACATCAAGCCATCAAGGGCATTGTTGAATTTCGGGTCACAATTGAACGCAATAATCTTCGCATTCTGCTGAAGGTATTTCTTCAATAACACCGGCATGGTAAAACTCGATGGTTCAATATCACTGATGATGCGATCCATCTTTTTAATGTCGGCCTGCGTTGAATGTAAGAGCGCATCCGTGTCGATGTGCTTCACTTTCGGGCGGAAGGCATTGCGTGGCTCGACATGCTCAGACATGGCATGATCGAAATGATGACGCGTGATGAATTGAATAATTAGGTCTTTGGAAACCTCCTGATACTGATTACTAATCGACACCGGACCGATGATGTAACGGAATTGCGGATTAGACAGTAAGTAGAATAATATTCCTTTCCAAAGAAGGAAGAGTGAAAGTCGATGACGTTGATAATCCTGAACGATAAACGAACGGCCTAATTCGAGCGACTGATCAAGCATGCCATCCATTTCCTTGTTCATGCGGAACAGAGAAGAAATATAAAAGCCTTTCTTGCCATAACGTTCCATGATCTGCAGACCGTTGCCTACGCGGTAGGCTCCGGCAATGCGACAGGCTTCGCGATCCCAAAGAATCAGATGATTGTAATACAAATCATACTCATCCAAGTCAATACTCTTGTTGGTGCCCTCACCGACGGCGCGGAAAGTGACCTCGCGCAGACGGCCGATTTCCTGCAGAATATTGGGAATGTAGTCGCTGCCTACAACGTAACAATCGAAGTTGTCGTAGGATAGTGTTCGACAGGATTGGATGGCATCAATCTCTTGACGAATGAGTTTAGAAGAAATAGGTTCAATAATCGATTCCGGAGTCTTGGCAATACGAAACATTCGGAAATAATCCCTGCGCACATCAAACGAACTTCCCAGAGCATAGGTCTTGGCGCGCAGATAACGACCGTACTGATCGAGATTGGAAAACATTTCCGTATCCTTAGGTTGAATCGGCTTACCAATTTTTAAACGAATGACCTCTCCCTTTTTTCGCAACATCTCCGAAGGCAGGGCCAACGTTCTGAGGTTCGCATGAATCATCCCCAACAAATGGAACACCCGCGAATTACGACCGTCGAAGAAAAGCGGAATGACGGGAACCTTTGCATTGCGAACAATTTTAACCACAGATGTCGCCCACTTCTTGTCTGCGATAGTCTGGAACTCACTCTGAAAAGTTGAAACTTCACCTGCCGGAAAAATGCCTAAAGGCTTTCCTTCATCCAAATGGTGCATGACCGCCTTGAGCCCGGTGAGATTTGAATAGGCTTCACGACGTGATTCGAAAGGATTAACCGCAATGAAGTAATCTTTAATCGGCTCAACATTGCGAAGCAGAAAGTTGGCCATCACTTTAAAATCGGGACGAACCTTGGCAATAGCCATCAGCATGGCCAAGCCATCCAATGCTCCGAATGGATGATTCGATACGATGATGAACGCACCGGTTTTTGGAATCTGCTCGAGTTGCTTTTCATCTATCTCTAGTTCCAATTCCAGCAACTCAAAAAGTTTTTCGATGCTTTCTATACCCGGACACTCGCAGATTTGATCGTAAAGGTCGTTCACCTTATCAATGCGAGCTACCTTGGATAAAAGCCCAACGATAGGATTATCCTTTTGCAAACGCGTGGCGGATGCAATCGCTTCGTCAGGTATGAGCTTCTTTGTTTCCAAGGTTATTTTATCATGACAGCTAAGCTATGTTTCCCAACACCGGTATCAACAGAGAGTTGATAGGCACCAGGCGACAATGTCGAAGCATCAAAGAAAAATTTAGATGTGCCACCGGAAAGCATACCATTGTGCAGGGTATGAACCAATCTTCCGGTCATATCATGTAATGTGATGTTCGCTAAAGAGCCGATTTTAGCATTTACCTCAACACAGGTAATCGCTCCGGCCGGATTAGGAAACACGCGCTGAATCACAGTAGATCCAAATTCATGCACTGATGAAACTGCACCTAACACATCAAACGACCAGAACCCTGCAGGTGCAGGCATTGGACGTACTTGAATTTTACCGCTTACGGATTCACCCTCTACGTAATACTGCACGCGCGTTCCTGGAGCTTGAGCCGGAATGGAAGCTTCCCAGTTGTCGCCGACCTGCTGCATATCGATGGCGCTAAAAGTGCTCTCACCTGAAGTTTTCCAATACAAGGTGGCTCGCTCTTCACCTGAACGATGACTCAGATAGGCAGAGACCAAATAAGGGTTAACGACATCATACGTGTCCTGCAAGGGCTGATGCGAAATCAACAATGGATCGGCTACACCAACGGTGTGTGTGATGCAATGAATAGCTCCGCTCTGACTGATGATGTTATTATTGGTGTTGTCGCAATCAATACCAACCAAGGTGTAGCCCGGACAAACCTCACCCCAAATACGCAAGGCCGTGGTGTCATATTCCTCTCTGTAGGTGGGGATAATAATCGTACGATTGGCAAATACGGCGTTGGTATAGGTGCGATAGGAACCTTGATTGTCGGGATAGTTGCCCTGCGTGCTGGGTGGTGCCGGAATGCGCACAACACGATAGGGCGTTCCAAATACACTTTGGTAATTACTCAGCACGTACTCGATGTTCGCATTAATCTGCGGACCATCGGCAACCCCTTGCGGATATTCTGAAACCAGTAAGGTCTCCTCATCGACGAGCTTCATGTGCATATCAATGTGGTGTATACCATCATAGGGCAAATTTGGCATCTTGATGTAAGTGTGAATGCCCATGAATGTTTCCAAAATGTTATCGATTTCACCTTCGGAGTGAATGGGGTAATCGATGCCGTTGACATCACCATTGCCGTCATTCTCATCCAAGATGAGTTCGGAAGCAAAGGCAGTCCCGAATCCATCACTCATAAAGTTTCCGCCCGTATTCATGAGATCATAGGGAGGCTCTGACGTTTCGTACAAATCGAGGTTCAAGGCATCGGCCACAAAAGCGGGTGAGGTATCATCATCCGGTCGGTTGCGATTGTAAATCCAATCCACCAGAATCAGGGAATCAACTTCATTGCCATAGACCGGATTAGCGGCGTAGTCGCGCATCCAGATGCTATCGTAGTTGGCGTCAACGATGAGGACATTGTCCAGATTCGCAAAGGCACTGCCGCCTGTGTTGTTGGCTAACAGATAGTCTTCTGTGCCCTGAACATCATCGCTAAGAATGATGACCAGTGTTTCCAAACGAGCTGCAGCCACTATCTGCTTGAGAATGGCCGGAAATCCTGTCCACGAAATGGTGAGGGCCTGCGCCTCTTCCCATTCCGCCATCGCACGTAGGTTGGAAAAATTGGGTGGAGTGACAATCTGCGCGTTCGCAGTTATACTGAGCGAGAAAATGATGGAAAAAAGGAATTGTTTAATCCGCATAAGAGCAAAATAAAATGGTCGCGTCCTTGGTCAAGTTACGGCCGTGTGAATTGTATCCGTTAATAATCAATTTCGATGGCGGTAGTGGCAAACGCAGGGCAATATACGCTATCCACGAAGATGGAGTCGTTAAACCCCATGGTGGAATTGACCTGGTATTTCAACCAGCGATTACCATAAATCCTACACGTAAAAGCTGTGTCAACGGAAGAGCCTTCATACACACGCCAAAAATTCGAGCAGCAATTGCAATCGAAGTTCGCGTTCAGAAACGTAAACGCCAAACGATCTTGCTCTGCAGTTTGTCCGGTGTTGCGCAGATTTACCGTGATAAACCCTTCCTTGTACATGACCAGATCACGGGTGATTGTGAAGTCCTCTGCCGTTTTGAATGCGTCGACATTCAGGCTTTCGACTGCGCCAACGTAGTTCGCTTTTTCAGGGCTGATGCGCAGTGCTGCGAAATTTTCGCGCGGCCAGGTGCAGCTGTATCCACCGTCACTCGCTGAATTGGTTGAAGCGGCGTTCATCCACGTCTGACCGAATATGCCGTTTTGAATAACCTGCTTTTCAACGGTCACTGCCACTTGCGACAGCCCTTCGCCCGAATCACCGTCTACCACGCGTCCGGCAATGCCGTATGGTTTGGTCTCCTCTTTTTTACACCCGCCAAAAGCGAATGCTCCCCAAAGTAAAAGGCCGATAAGTACTCTTCCTTTCATGTGTTATGGATTAGAAACGGTTTTGTACAATTCGTACGTGCCGATAATCTTCTGAACAAAAATAAAGGGTTCCTTGGCATGACAATACCCATGCTTGACACATGGCATCGTATAGTATTTTTCTTGTTGTTTTAACAAAAGAGCCTCTGCAACTTCACCGTCCCAAACCGTGTC
>CANHYZ010000183.1 GCA_947464885.1 Flavobacteriales bacterium | reverse complement strand
TTTTTTGATTGAATTGCGAATGGCATGGATATGTCGCCCCTATGGGGCTGCTGGCTACAATCGACTCACCCTCATATATTGGCGCCAGCCCCGGGGCGAAACAACATAAACATGAAACGCACCCATACCCTCATCCCTCATCCCTCACCCCTCACCCCTCATCCCTCACCCCAAATGCTTCTCCAACAACTCCAACTCCTCGCGCTGAACATTTGCGTTGTGTATAGCCACCTGCTGTATCCATTGCATGCCGCGACGGAAGGTCTTGACATAGAGCTGCTGTTGGTTCATGATGAGGGCGGCGCGTTCGGGGTCTTTTTCGTCTTTGAGACTAATGACGTTCTCCAGAATATAATAGTCGCCGAAACGTGTCCAGCGACTGCCCGCACGATCGCGCGGTAGTTGGATGAGGCTCGCGCGTGAGCCCTCGTCAATGTTTTGGGTTTCCACACCAATCTCCGTTCGCTGCAAGTCATGATGCAATACTTCCCGTTCAAGGGCATCGGCGCACTGCACCAGTGAACGAAAAGCATGACGCACTTCATCCGCACTGAGTGGGTTCTTTTCAATGTCTTTCAAAAACAACGGAAGTTCCACCGTCATCGAAACATACCAGTTCGAACGTTTCTTCTCTTGCGGAAGGACGCCTAGTTTGATGCCCGGCAAATAGTACTGTTTCAAATGTGGAAACTCCTGAAAGACGTGTTTGAAGCGGTTGAGTTTCTGATGTCCGGCTAGAGGAGTTGACATGCGCAGGCAATACACCGTTTGGTCAAAGGCACTGCTGCCGATAGGGTCGAATACCATTTCAATACGCACCGGTTGACGACGTCCGCCGGGCAATACAGGGTCGACCAACAAACTGTATTCATCTGTGCCGATGATGCGAAAAATCTCTACAGGCAAAGCGGCCATTTCTTCCAGCGCTCCTACGATGGACTCCTGAATTTCACTGAGGGAAAAGCTATCGATGGCAATCTTCGGCGTTGGTATCCCATCAAAGTCTTCGACCAGAGCAGGGTAGGGGTCGCCCATGTTGCCCGCCGAAGGTTTGCGCAAGAGTGCTTTCCAGTCGATACTGTCTTCCGGCTCGAGGTCAGATTCAGAGCTGCGGTTGGCTTGAATGCCTTTGTCAATCAAGGTTTCTTCGCGAAACTTACGGCGCATGAAACGACGCATGTGATCTTCATCCACACTGTTGCGCAAATACGGATAGTAGATGTCGAGGGTGGCGGCCGCATCCTCATTGAGACGGCGTTCAATCTTCCCAAACATGCGGTCCACCCGCCCGATGCGCTGCTCATTGTCGCCCGGTGTCCAGGCCATGCCGTAGTGGTAAATCGTGTCGCAGAAATGCTGCAGATTCACGCCTTCTTGTAATACCGAAGTTGACACCAACACATCCGGAAAGAAGGGCGTGTTGAAACTCTTCAGCATCGTCTGGTTCGAGTTGTCGGCATTGTAAGGCACAATAGGCTGTGCATTGCGGAAATTATCCCAGTTCTCTCTGATCAATGCGCGCCGACTGGGAATGTTGAACACTTTGCCGTAAATCGTGTTGAAGTGAAGTATACTCTCTTGCACCTGATCATACAGTCTCCAATGCTTCAGCGCTTTTCTAATTTCCTCTATCCACCGAATATAGACCAGCCTTGGATCGCGATCGAGTGCTCCGGATACTTTGACGTACAACGCATAGAGTTGCACAAGTCCCTCTGAAGCAAGCAAGGTCCCTTTCTCCACAAACGCGCACAAGGCCTCCCGCTCATAGGCGTCCAGTGCTGTATAAGCATGGATAACAGCCTGCTTGCGCTCCGAACTCATAGCGTCGTCGTGCTTTAAGACGTCCCAGAAAACGGTGAAGAATGTTTCAATGCGTTTTATGGGATGAGCGTATTTCTTTAAATCGGGTGATCGTAACTCCAGCTCGGTGCGAATGTCCTCTGCCGTCGCGCGGTCGGTGAGTCGCGATAGTCGATGGCGCAAGGCCGACAGGTAATAATTCTCTTTGCCTTCACTCTCGCCATCGTAGTCATAAACCCTCAGGTTTTCGTAAGGAAGGTCGAATTGATCGGCTCCCGGAGAGAAAAAGAGCGTGAACGGGCCAATCTTCGAGTGACTGAGTCGCAAACGGAACAGCGAGGCATGTGTGCTCGTCGGCTGTTCGGTCTTGCTGACCTTGAAGAGCTCCAGCACCTTCGATTGTGGAATATTGCTGCGACCTTCTGCTTCTTCCTTGGCTGCCTCATCCGCTGATTGTGCACTTTGTAAGTAGCGATTAAAGAGCCGTCGATTGAGCTTCTCATAAGTTAGAGCCGACAAATCTCCCGTTTGCAGTTGCTTCCAGAATTGCTTATCGTGAGCATCCAACACACGTTGCGCTATTTCAAATACTGAGGCAATGCGCCGCACAAACACAACCGCTTTCTCGCGCGCATGATGGGTAATCAGCCGATTGACCAGCTCACCGTATTTAGGATGTCCCGGATATTTCTCGAAAATTTGATTGTACTGTTGAGATAAGCTTTGCAGAATATGCGCATCGGCTCCTCGGCTGAAATCGCCTCTCTGTTCGTTTCCGTTTTCTTCCTCACTAGCCGAGGGTCGTGCCATTTTCTGCGGAATCAATTCAACACCTTCCAGGTAGCGCAGCATACGTGTGATGCCTCGCCCGCCTGATTTCTGTTGCAGCTTAATCGCTTCTTTGGCTAGTTCATGCTGATAGAGGCCAAAGAACATTTCGCCCAGTGGATCATCCCTAAAATCGCTTGCGTGATCCAATTCTTCGCGATAATTATACTTGTTAAAGCCGGCTGTCCCCAAACGTCGCAGCCTTCGCACGCACAGGGCGTTGAGAATGTCGTTGGGTTCAGAATCGTTAAATGCATCAGTGAAATAGGAAACGATGTTGCGAACATCTTTGGCCGAACCGTGATTGGGTGTGGCCGTCAACAACAACACCTGCTTCGCAATGCGGGTTTTCGATTTGGACGATTCACCAAAAAAGATGTTGGCGGTTTGTGTTCGAATACTGTTGCCTTCCACATGCCGGAAGTAGTGCGCCTCATCGACAATGATTAAATCGAAGTAAGGCTTGCCCTTTTCGGAATGACGGTCAATTTCGTTGCGCAGTATGCCCGCTAGTTCAGTGATACAGTCGGGTGATTCGTTGCGGATTTTCCGGCCAATCTCATCAAGTGGAGAAATGCCCAGCGATTTCAGGCGGGGCATTGTCAGGTCGCCCGACATCAATGCGCTGAACGACGATATTTTCCCCAAGAAGAATTTTCCCCACCCTAGTTGCACGGAGCGCACCAATTCATAAAGATTGCTGCAGTAGACCAGTTCATTGAGCGGCTGTTGCCCAACGATGCTCTTCACCACATTGTCGCTATGGCGGTAGTGCTTACGGATAAACTGCTGATACTCGCCCTGCCAGTTGCGGGCTATCTCTTCCCGTGGCACCAGCACGAGTATGCGTGCCTTGGGATTTTCACGCCACATCGCAGCACAAACACTCAGTGCCTGAATGGTTTTGCCCATGCCCACTTCATCGGCCAGCAAGGCCACACGATGTTGCTGCATCAGGTTGTACACCTTTGCCGTGCCAAGCGCCTGAAGATGGCGCATGCCGGGATTACCGGGTTCATACTGCCAATTCGGATCCGACGAATCGAAAGTGATGAGTTGCGATATGTACTCCGGTGTAATGTGCATGCGGATTAATTCAGACGTTCATTCACGAACGCCGTCCACTGATTGATTTTACGAATAGAATAGCCGTATTTCTGTTGCAGTAGTTCTTTTAGCTCCTTTTCCGGCAGCGTTAGGGGTTCAATGAACTCATCCTCGAGTTTGATTGATCTATTATAATAGTCGATGATGGTATTGAACTTCGAAACGATGAACCAGAGGTATATGCCATTTTCCGAAAATGACCGGTCGATCTGTTCCTGCTCATTCACTAAGTGCTTTTTGATTTCCGAAATATTTCCCGGTACAACGCGACCAATCTTGCGAAGGCGCACGTCACGGTCATCGCTTTTCCTTGCTTCTGAAATACGCTTCTTCAGACATTCAAGGGCATAGAAGGTGTTGAACCAGCCCTGGTAGTTGTGTGTTTGAATATCGGTGATTCGATTGGTTTCAATGCCTTCAATTACCTCACCTGAATAATTGACAACCTGCCACTCGCTATGCCGCTCTGGCGTTTCATCCATCCAACTCATCATGCAATCGCTCAGGTTTTGATAGCCGTTCACCGGGCGAAATGAAAGTCCGCGTTCGCGCATGTAGCCTTGATAAATGACCTGGCCTAGTTCATCTTTTACGGTGAAGAAACGATCGGTCAGGAAGCGCATTTCAAACGACTGAATCGATTGTGGTTCTTTCCAGCGTGCTGCGGGGAGCTGACCGAGGCCCGGAATCGTAATTGATCCTGTGCCATGGATTCGAGCGCGAAGGCTCTCATAGTCTGGTGAAAGCAATCGCACATGACGGTGCTCCCAATCGAGCAGGAGATCGACCACGAACGACCGCGACGCCACAGTAGTTTCATCCTCGTCTTTGATTTCGCTTGCATCGCAGCAGGTTGGATTATGCAGTGCGCTCAGGGTTATCGTTTTCTCAAGCGATTGACGCTCTGACGGGGTAAGTCCAATCACCACGCCTGCTTCAATATTGTTGCCGCCGCCGCCGGAGAGGTTCATGCCTGCTTGCGTCATATTCCACGATCCGATAGCTACTGAATTGGACGTCAGCCACACTTTGGCGTGCACGAATACATCGGGATCAACGCCTGTTACATCCTCACGCATGAAATGGACAAGCTCCTTGGCGGCTGCAAAATTCTCGGATTCAATCCTAATCTTCTGAAGTTCGTTGGTGGCAGGAATGACCTCTATGGCCTTCCAGCCGCGTGTTTGCAGTTGTGTGATGACATCGCTCAAGTTATCGCTGAAGTAGGGACTCCAAATGCGCAGCTGCTCTGTTTGACCTTTCCTGTGCAAAGCGTCGAGCCAAAAGGCGTCATTCAGGCTGCTGTGAAATTTCCACGAAGGAGCGTTGACGCTCTTCTGTTTGCGCAGTCGCTGCAGGACAGCGGTGGATTCGAGGTTGCTCAGCGCGGCAAGTCTCGAGAAGAAATCATGAACCCCTGCGGCGTTTTCGGCATCTTCAATGGGTTGGAGAAAAAAGCACTCGCG
>CANHYZ010000182.1 GCA_947464885.1 Flavobacteriales bacterium | reverse complement strand
TTGCCTTAGCCTTGGTTCTGAATTTCGTATTGAGCGACTCCAAATAATCTTCAAACGTCTGCCACTCGGGCAACACAGGCATCACCATGTTATGGTCGACCTGAAAGCGTTTGAACTTAAACTTCTCCATCATTTCTGCCACAGGCTCCATGCCGGGATAGAAATCTTTGGTCACCATTGCACAGATACGACGTCCTTTGGCTTGCTCGAGCTTGGCGATGGCATCCATGGCTCCGCGCAATCCTTTGGCTATAGTTTGCATCGGAACATCATCGCGGAAGGTGAATCCATGTTCGCCTGTAGCGAAGGCGTTGCCGCTGATGAGGATGTTGTGTATGTGCTTTCCGCGGATGCAACGAGCCAGCGCGTTCAATTTTCTTAAAATGACATTGCTGTATGCATCTTCGGACGTCATGAAGTGCGCAATTTGAAAAGCTGCAATTCCAATAGGACGATCACCGCTGTAGAAAATCGCCATGCGAACTTCCAGCCCTTCATCGTGAGCTTCTTCCAGCGCACTCAGATAATCCAAACAAAGAAAAGCTCCGCTTTGGGGATGCATTGACGCCCACACAGCAGGATTAACCTCCCGTGTATGTTCTATGATTTGCCAACGAATTTCGTTGTGTGAAGAAGAATCTGACATCGCTCGAACCCGAAGTTCAGCACTCGGGTCTTGTTCCTTGTTTTCGGCGGTCAAAGCTATTGGAAGATTCACAAAAAAGTTCGGTTTAACAGATTGGAAACGTTATTTGCACAAAAAAACATGCTCGACATACCAGCAGGCCTAACGCTCTCCATTGTCATACTTACTATAACAACGTTTGTGGCCTTTTTGTTCGCTATTGCCCTGAGCTCGAACGCACGTCTGCAGCGCAGCGCAACGCTCATCGGGGTGGTTGTTCTGCTTTGGATTATTTTCCAGAGCACCCTATCCCTGAATCGCTGGTATATGGATCGAAAAACAGTAAACGTACTTTTCCCTTACATCACCACTTTTTTACTCATCGTAGTCGTCGGGTTTCTCCCTGCATTGAAAGCTTTTCGCGTGGCCTTGCATCGCCCCACTCTGCTGTGGATGCAGCTCCTGCGCTTACCCGTTTACGGAATCATGCACTGGGCTGTGCAGCATAAGCAAGCGCCCGGTGGCATTTGGCTCTATTGTTTGCTTTTTGATGCTGCCTTGATGATGGCGCTGCCGTTTGTCATGCGCCAAAGAAGCTCCAACCTATCTTCATCCCTGATGGAGCGTGTATGGCATTCGCTGGGACTGCTATCGCTGGTAACGGCATGGATAACCATGCTGCTGTCGGCACCATCGGCCTTGCAGCAAGTCGCTTTTCAATCACCGAACTACCTTATCGTGCATTTCCCCGGCAGCTGGATACCAAGTGTTGTGATTCCGTTGTTGATGTTTGGGCATGTCATCGGTTTTACATATAGCCCAGAACGATCAAGCACCTAAAAACCAAGGAATCATGATCTTTCAAAAAGAACCAATCTAGTTTGCCCCATTGGTCATAACATTTAGAGCATGAGCAAAAAGAAACAACCCCAAACGCTTCTTGCAAAAGATTCACTTTTCAGCGAACTGAAGAAGCTGATTGAACTTAGTAGGCATGCGTTAGCTGTAACCGTGAATGCTAGCCTGAGTATTCTTTATTGGCAAGTGGGGAAGCGGATAAACGATGACATCCTGCATAATCAAAGGGCGGAATATGGTAAAGAAGTAATGGTAACCCTAGCCAAACAACTTTCAGATGAATTTGGTCGAGGCTGGAGTAAGAGACAATTGCATCATTGCCGTCGTTTTGCGGAGATATTTCCGGACGACAACATTGTGCACACACTGTGTACACAATTGAGCTGGTCACATATTCGTCTGATCATTCCTGAAGAGAACGAAGCGAAACGAGAATTCTACATTGAAATGGCCAAATTGGAGAGGTGGAGTGTTCGCACTTTCCAGGAACGAATTGACAGTATGCTATTCGAACGAACCGCTATCAGCAAAAAGCCTGAGCTCACAATAAAAAACGAACTAATTAAACTGAAAGAAAACAATTTAATCAGCCCTGACCTAGTGTTCAAAGACCCCTATTTTCTCGACTTTCTGGGCTTAACAGACTACTACACAGAGGGTGATTTGGAGAATGCCATTCTCGCCGAACTACAACGATTTCTCATTGAGATGGGCTCTGACTTTGCCTTCTTAGCAAGACAAAAGCGCATAACAATCGATCATGAGGATTACTACTTGGATTTACTATTCTTCCATAGACGTCTTCAATGTCTTGTAGCTATTGAACTTAAACTTGGTAAATTTCAAGCAGCCTACAAAGGGCAAATGGAGCTCTATCTTCGATGGTTAGAGAAACATGAAACGATCACAGGGGAAAATCCTCCTATCGGGCTAATTCTATGCGCCTCGAAAAATGATGAACATATAGAGTTACTTCAACTACATACCAGTAATATCAAAGTAGCAGAGTATCTCACCAATTTGCCCGACATGAAAATACTCGAAGAAAAACTTGTTAAAGCAATTGAAATAGCCCGGAATAAGTTATCCGCTCAATCAAGTTAAACGTATTTCCTAGATCAAATTATTGACCCTTCCGCCACCACTTCCAAACCTCGGCTCCAAACACCAGCAGAACCAGTAACAGAAGCGATACCGATCCGGCCATATTGACCTTAATGCCGGTTTCGTACGTCTTCGGTTCAAAGGACCATTCCACCTTGTGCTCACCGGCCGGAACGACGACTCCGCGCAAGAAGTAATTCGCACGGAAATACGGCGTCTCCTGTCCATCGATACGGCATACCCATCCTGCAGGATAGTAAATCTCGCTGAACACCAAGGGAGCTGTCACCGGAGTAGAAACCTCATAGTTGATGCGACGTGTGCCATAGGACGTCATCGTTGCACGCGCTGCGCTGTCCGGAGAACCGGCGCCTGACAAGAGATTTTCATATTCCTTGTTGACCACAACTTCTGTTGCCGGATTCATTTCCGCCAAAGCCTGCATTTCTTCATCGGCTGTCGCTACCATCTTGAGGTCGTTTACGAACCACGCATTACCCAGCGCATGAATGTTGCTGATCGGCGCAGCGCCGGGACTGTACTTGACGTATTTCGTATTCAACATATTCAGCACACCGGTAGAGGCCATCACGGAATCAACCACCAGGGGACTTCCCGTTTTGATTGCGGCATTAACCTCCTCAATCTCATCGGCGATATAAAAATCAATCATCTCCTGATAACGCTTCAGCTTCGCGGCATGATAACCACCGATAGACTTATGAAAATAAGCAGCCGTCACATCTGTGAATACACCGGGCGTCGCCAGCAAAACGCGATAATTCGTGCTGAGTTGTAAGGCACCGAATTCGCTCGCTACGTGTATACGTTTCGGGTCCTTCCCCTTGAATGGAACATGCGATGACATAGCATCCTCCAGCTTAGCTGTCTTTGCCTGAAAATCGGGGATATTCGCGCTTTCCATTCGCAAAATGCGCATGTCACATGTGTCCGGCGCATAGGGAAAAATGCGGTCGTCCACACGCTCATAATGCGCGAATTCCATTTTACCCGAACGTGGATCCTTTTTCTTTTCACTGTTGAAATAACGCGAAGACACCGACCACATATCGCCCAGGAAGATCAAACCTGTCACTGCAGCAACCACTTGCCACTTCACCTTATTGAGTGAAATCAGCACGAGCACTGCTGCGATGGCTATGACGATTAACAGTGTGCGCTGCGCATCTTCCGTAAACACAGCCGAGCGAACATCCACAAGCGCATCCTCGATATCACCGATCATTCCTACGGTTCGGGCATCCGACTTATACTGATCGCGCATTTGATCGAAGTACTCCACTTCGTTGTTTGAAATCAGTGGACCGGTAATCGAGGGTGATGCTATCAGTGCAAACAACACCACGAGGAATCCGCCCATCACACCAAAAAGGAGCTTGCGGCGACTTTGATTCAATCCGTTTTTCAGCAGGCCATCGATGAACAGAATTCCCAATGCAGGCGCCATTACTTGAATGAGCACCAGCATCATTTTGGAGTCACGGAATTTGTTGTACATCGGAAATTTCTCGATGAAGAAACGATTCAACGCGTGCATGTCTTTCATGCAAAGCAGAATGGCCATAACGGCAATCACCAGGAATGGCCAGCGCAATGAATCACGACCCAAAATGAGGGCCAGCACAAAGAGGAACATCATGCCGGCACCGAAATAAAATGCACCGGCGGAACTCCCCTGATCACCCCAGTATTGGGTGAAACCTTGCATGTTTTCGCGCACATTCTTGGGAGCACGCTGCATGGCCTCCTTGTTATCGGTAAGCGCTATAGATGAACTACCGCCCTTTGCATTGGGAATCATCATCGCCCAGGGCTCGCCGGGTGCCATGTTATACTCAAGGATGTAGCTTGTGTTCAATCCATCCGACACCTGGGCATTATCTTCCTTGCCTTCGGGTTTGATCGTCAAATCCGAGCGACCGCGAGTGGTCAGTTTACTGTATTCGTATGTCGTATAAATGCTTCCGAAATTCGGCATGATGGCCAAAGCACCACCCACGAGCAAGGCTGCGCCTGCCTTCAGCACGTCCATCCATTGCTTATCTAAAAGCAGACGAATGCTTTCACCGAAGACTACAGCAAACACGAGGAATGCCAAATAGTAGGTCATCTGCAAGTGATTCGACGCCAGATGCAAGGCGAAAAAGAGCGCGAATACTGCGCCTCCGAGTAACCAACGTCCGCGCAGGGCGAGGATCACACCACCCAACACAGGAGCCATGTAACCGATAGCATTGACTTTCGAGGTATGGCCACCACCGAGATACAGGATATTGACGGTAGATAATCCGAATGAAACTGCTCCCACAATTCCCAGCCAGGGATTGACTCTCAGGCACAACATCAGAATATAAAAACCGAACATGCACATGTAAAGTGAGCCAATGGACGGCTCGGAATACAACTTCAGGAATCGATCCACCGGACGCACCCAGTTGGAGGGATAACTCATGTTGGTTTGATAGCCGGGCATTCCGCCAAACATGTTGTTGCTCCACAGCGGCTCTTCATCGTTCATCAGGCGGTAATCCGACAGCTCCTTGGACATCCCCATTACCTTGTCCATATCGGGCTGCTTCAGACCGTATTCATCGTTGATGCCGGAGAAAAAGGC
>CANHYZ010000181.1 GCA_947464885.1 Flavobacteriales bacterium | reverse complement strand
TGCCGGCGTGATACAAATTCTTTTCGGATTAATGAAGTTCGGGTCGTTCAGTGACTTTTTTCCTATCGCCGCTGTTCACGGCATGCTGGCGGCAATTGGAATCATCATCATCAGTAAGCAATCACATGTTCTGTTGGGAATGAATCCACTTACTGAGGAAGGAAGACCCATGGTTGAACCCATTGAGTTGTTGCTTGAACTCCGGCATACCCTGCCACATTTTCTGGATCACAGCCTCGTATTCGTTGTGGGTATCGTTTCTCTTGTCATTGTATTTGCATGGCCAAAATTTGCGGGAGAGCGTTTGAGGAAAATCCCATCTGCATTGGTCGTTTTGGTTGTAGCCATTCCGCTCGCACAAATTTTAGGGCTGCACAACACGTATGATATCCCGAATGCTGCAGGGGTGATTGTTCAAAAGGGCTACTCTCCCATGTTAACCTTTGATCGCGATCTGTTTGATATCATTGGTGTCAAGGTGGACTTCTCTGGGTTGAATATGCCCGGCGTTTTTTGGAAGTATGTCATCATGTTCGCACTGGTTGGTTCGCTGGAGGCATTGCTTACCGTGAAGGCAATCGATATGCAAGATCCGTTTAAGCGAAGATCAAATCCGGACAAGGATTTAATTGCGGTTGGTTTGGGTAATATTGTGGCAGGTGTGTTGGGTGGACTGCCTATGATCAGCGAAGTCGCCCGCTCCTCTGCAAACGTTGCCAATGGAGCTCGAACACGCTGGTCGAATTTTTTTCACGGTTTGTTTATCTTGATTTTTCTCTGTGTGGAGGTAGCCTTCAATGACCTGATTCCAAAGGCCGCATTGGCTGCGATGCTCATCGGAGTTGGCTGGAAATTGGCTCATCCTCGTGAATTCGGATTGATGATTCGCACAGGAAAAGATCAAGCGTCCATTTTCATCATTACGATTGTAGCGACACTTATGACTGATTTGCTCGTTGGAATTGCTCTGGGTATCTTCATCAAATTATTACTTCATGCTTTCAGAGGAGTGCCAATTCGTGTATTCTTTAAGCCTAATATGCTTGTGAATGAAAACCGAATAGAAGTTTATGACGCAGCAGTATTCAGCAATTTTATTCCTGTGAAGAAGAAACTCCTTTCGTTCAACCTGAATGAACGTGTTACCATTGATTTTCGCCATTGTAATTTTATTGATCATTCCGTGGTCGAAACCCTTTATCACATGCGTGACGATTTTAAGGAAGAAGGTGGTGAATTGATTGTGCTAGGAATTGAGGAACTCAAACCGGTAGGCAACAGCACTCACCATCTCGCAGCCCTTCGACGCCGCAAATGAGTAAACTTTGAATAATCATGAGAACGTTTTTTTTCATAGTATGTGCTGTTTTCGAATTGGGCGCACTCCGCGCCCAAAAAGAAATTGCCAACCAACAAAACACCTGGCTCATGTATTTCGGTAATCACCGCCTCACAGATCATTGGGGCTTTAATACCGAGTATCAATGGCGGAGAACAGATGGTCTGGAACACTGGCAGCAATCACTGCTTCGCGCTGGTGTGGATTTTTATGGAAAGCAAGGCTTGCAATTAACCGCCGGGTACGCATGGATAAAAACTTTCCCTTACGGTGAACAACCGGTTTCCCATGTGAATGACGAACACCGCATCTGGCAGCAAGTTCTTATGAAGTCAATAACGGGCAGGTGCGAAATACAACACCGTTTCCGATTCGAACAACGGTTGCTCGAAAATTGGGTAGTCATCGAGGATGGGAATTACCTTCAAGACAATATGCTCTACCGACAACGCGCACGCTATCGGGTAATGCTTACGGTTCCCTTGTCGAAAAACCAAATGGCGGATAAAACACTCTTCCTGACAGCATCGGACGAAGTCTTCATTGGTTTTGGAAAAGGCATTGCCAAAAATGTACTCGACCAGAATCGCCTAGCCGTTGCATTGGGTTGGCGATTCAATGCGGCATGCAACATCCAACTCGGTTACCTCAATCAATACATCATCAAAAAAGACGGTATTCACGCGGAACGCAATCACACGCTGATAGTGGGGGTGACTTACAATTTGGACTTTCGTAAAAAGCAAGACGATTGAAAAAAGAAAGAGCCGGTAATACCGGCTCTTTCTTTTGAAGACAATCGTGGTGGGCAATACTGGGCTCGAACCAGTGACCCCTACCTTGTCGAGGTAGTGCTCTGAACCAACTGAGCTAATTGCCCGAAAAAAAATGAGCCGAAGCTCATTTTATTCAGTGGACCCGGTGGGGGTCGAACCCACGTCCAAACAAGGAATTTCTAAGTTTTCTACATGCTTATTCCGTAATTGTTTTTCGTTGCAGGTAAGGCCACAGACAACCAAATCCTACACTTAGCTCGTGTTTTTTAACAGATTCCTACGAGCGTCGGTTTCTGCGATCTCTCTTTGATGAAGCCTCATTGCCGGTAACCAAGAGCGGGGTTATCCGACGAGACAGTGCTTGTCACGAATCCAATTCGTGATTAGGCATAATCACACCCGGTGATTAGGCTGCAAGCGCGTAAGAAGTGTTGTCATTTCTGACTTACAGTTTCAGATTAAAGAGCTATCCTGCAAAACGCTCTGCATGCTTGCTCAGCTATTCTTCTTGCTGTCAAATCCGGGGAACGGGCCCTTGATTTTTTCATCTCACCTTAGCGGTGAGCGAGGAGAAGAACAATGTCAAAGAACGCCGCAAAGATAGTAGGAATGCTATACCCGACAAGCCAAATTCCCTCAATAGCTGTCGGTCGGGCAAGGGCAGAAAACTAACATCACCCTTCGCTCGGTACATTTGCAAAAAAAATTGATTCAATGACAATCAAGAAAATTGGGATTATACGGGAAGGAAAAGTGCCGCCGGATCATCGGGTAGCACTCACACCGACGCAATGCGCCACGGTCAAAACGACCATGAATGTGGACGTCGTCGTGCAACCCAGTCCCATTCGACGATTCACCGATGCGGAATATGCTGAAGCCGGCATTGCACTGCAGGAAGATCTTTCCGATTGCGATCTCATTATCGGCGTCAAGGAAGTGCCCGTTGATATGTTGATTCCGGAAAAGTCGTACATGTTTTTCTCACACACCCTGAAGAAACAACCTTATAACGCCAAATTGCTCAAGGCGATCTTGCAGCGAAAAATCAGGCTGATCGATTATGAGGTCGTCAAGGACCTCAACAAGAAACGCCTTATTGGCTTTGGGCGATACGCAGGAATAGTAGGTGCCTATCATGCCTTCCGCGCCTTTGGTCTGAAGCATGGTTTGTTTTCTATCAAGGCACCGCATGAATGTGCCGATCGAAAGGAGCTGGAACAACAACTCGCATCAATCACACTGCCTGCGAATATGCGCGTTGTCGTAACCGGCTTTGGAAGGGTAGGACATGGCGCCGAGGAAATTCTGAAATTGTTGCCGTTGCGCCGCCTTTCAGAGGCTGATTTTCTCAATGAACGATTCAATGAGCCCGTGTACACGCACCTGGATACCGCCGACTATTACGTCCGCAGCGACAGAGGAGGATTTGATAAGTCTGATTTCTACAACAACCCGCAGGCCTATCAATCGACCCTCGCCGATACGGTGCGCTCGGCCGATTTATATATCGCTTGTCACCTGTGGGCATCGGGAAATCCGGTGCTGATTACCGATAACGATATGCGCCATGACAATTGGAAATGCCGCGTTATTGCCGACGTAAGTTGCGATGTCGGAGGTCCCATCGCTTCAACACTGCGGGCATCGACCATCGCCGATCCGCTGTATGGTTATGACACTGTATCTGCAAGCGAGTGCAATTGGAACGAACCAACCGCCATTTGCGTGATGGCGATTGATAATCTGCCCTGCGAACTGCCCAAGGATGCCTCGGAGGATTTCGGCAACGAACTCATCCGAAGTGTTCTGCCGCAGATGCTGAATGGCGACCCCGATCAAATTATTTGGCACGCCACCGAAACGACGCTACAGGGTGAACTAACACCCCATTTTGCTTATCTGAAAGAGTATGCAGAAAGCGCTAAGTGATTATTGAGCGCTGAATGTAAACGTGATGGTGCCGTCTTGTTTACGGCTTCGACTGCTGTAATCAAAGCGCCACTTGCGAGCGTACTTCTCCGACTCCGCCCGCAGACATTCGTTGGGGGAGGAAGCGGATTCATTGATGCGCGCATCAATCACCTTTCCTAGCTCGTCGATGCTCACCATCACCACAACGGTGCCGTTTGTTTTGCAGCGGTAAGTGGGAATCGGATTGTCGAGCGGGTCACGACCGGCCATATTGAAGGATGCCGTTACCGGCCCGCTGTAACTCTTATTCTGCTTTTGCTCACGGTACCAGTCCATGTCGCTCTTCTTCGGCTCGCTGCTGCTCTTGCCCTGTCCCTGAGATTTGTTGGCAACGGTATAATCTGGCTCGCCTCCTTTCAATTTCGCAAACTCCTCGGCTTCCATGTTCTTCAGGTCATTGTATACCTGTTCCTTCATTTGCGATGAGCTCATGCCGCGATAACTGCGCGCATCCGATGAGCGCTCTGAGTTTTCGTTCGCAACGAGATTCTTGAGTTCACCATTCCGAGGAACCTGCTGCTGCTCCGGCTCCTCCGGCAAAGGCTCATCAGGAAGCATATCCATGGCTAACTCCTCATAGATTACCTCGTCCTCAGCCACCCGATGGTCCTGTGTCAGCATTTGAGTCACAAACAAAATGAAGATGTGGGCAATCAGCGATACAATAACGGCTTGATATACAAAAGCCATCTGCTCCTTCGGACGATCATCCAAAGCCTTCAGAAAATCGGACGCCCGTGACGCGTTGATGGTCAGCTCGCCGCCATCCGATATCGGTGTAGTTTCGTTATGTTTTTGATTTTCAGACATTCATTGGCCGCCGGAGCCTTGTTACCGAACCCGCAAGTTACGTTTAATACAGGCTGATGCAGGGCGGGTTCATAGAGTTATTCAATGCGTGAGGTCGATTAGTTCGAATTGTTAAAATTGACTTTCGTTCCGTCGTTCAACAATTTGTTGAACCCGTTAGCGTATATTCGCAAGCGTCTGAAGAAAACCGGACAAAAACGAAAACCGTTTAATACAAACAATACCATGAAAAAAGTATTTGCTCTTTTGGCCTTCGTTGCAATTTGCGGTGTGGCCAATGCTCAATGCCAAAGTGCAGCTGCTCAAGGTTCAGCCTCAAAGCAGGAAAC
>CANHYZ010000180.1 GCA_947464885.1 Flavobacteriales bacterium | reverse complement strand
TGGGGACTGGGGACTGGGGACTGGGGACTGGGGACTGGGGACTGGGGACTGTTTTAATGATTGAAGTTAGTGTTTTTTGAAAAAAGGTTCAGTATTCATTATCGTATTTTTAAAATGTCATATGATCACATCATTTTCTTTTGCGCATCCCACTCAGTCTTCGGTGCCCAGCACATAGTAACTAGTACCCAGTCCCCCGTCCTCAGTCCCCCGTTCTCTCCCCGCTAATCGACTCCAACAGGATTCTCTTCATGTCGGCGCTAGCGTAGTTGAGGCCGAGCAGGTACATAAGTTTTACTAATGCCGCTTCCGTAGTCATGTCGCCGCCACTGATAATGCCTATTTCTTCAAAAGCACTGCTGGTTTCGTACAAGCCCTGTTCCACCATGCCTTTGTTGCACTGAGTGACGTTTAATATAATAATCCCCCGAGCAGTCGCGTCGCGCAGCGCTTGAAGAAACCAGTCCTCAGTAGGTCCGTTGCCGGCGCCGAAAGATTCCAGCACGAAGGCACGAAGCCCACCAATGGAGAGGATGCCCTCTACCAATGTGCGCGAAATGCCCGGGAAAATTTTGAGAATACCTACGCAATCGTCGAACGCCTTGCGAACGGTAAGCGGGCCTTTCGGTCGCAGGAGTAAATCACGACGGTAGTTAATGTGGATGCCAACCTCCGCAAGGGGCGCAAGATTGGCACTTTCAAAAGCGTCGAAATTTTCCGTGCTGTATTTGTGTGTGCGATTGCCGCGAAAAAGCTTGGACTGGAAAAGCACACCGACCTCCTGTACGATAGGTAAGCCGTTGTCAGTCGCTGAGGCGATTTCGATTGCCGTGATCAGATTTTCCTTGCCATCGGTTCGAATTTGACCAATAGGCAATTGCGAACCCGTGAAAATAACCGGCTTGTCCAAATTCTGTAGCATGAAGCTCAGAGCCGAGGCGCTGAAGGCCATGGTGTCGGTGCCATGCAAGATGACAAAACCGTCGTAATGATCATAGTTAACCTCGACCATTTGCGCCATGCGCTGCCAGGAATCGATATTGACGTCCGACGAGTCGATCGGTTCATCAAATGAAACCACATCGATGTGGCAATCAAAACGTCTCAGCTCGGGCACATGCATGCGCAATTGTGCAAAGTCGAAGGGCACAAGGCTTCCTGTGTCGGGGTCTTCCATCATACCGATGGTTCCGCCCGTATAGATCAGCAAGATGTTTTGCGACGATTTCATGGGTCAAATATGCGGCAATCAGGAATTGATTGGTGATGGGAAATTGCGCCATCCGAACAGGTTATCAGCATTTGTGGATGTCGCTTGTGCAACTTCGAGAAGACTGATTGCTTTGATGCCGGCCAGTTTTTCAGCAACGAATTTCACGTAAGCACTTTCATTGCGCTTTCCCCGATAGGGTTTGGGTGAAAGAAACGGAGAGTCAGTTTCCAGCATGAGATAGTCCATCGGAATGTCTTTTACTACGGCATCGAGTCCGCTTTTCTCGTACGTAAGCACTCCGCCAATACCCATATAAAAATTGCCGTAGTCCATAATCTTGCGTGCATGGTCTGCAGTGCCCGTGAAGCAATGAAAAACGCCCCTCAGGCGCGCGTTATGCATGCGATCTAGTACCTCGAATATTTCGTCGAAGGCATCGCGGGCATGAATCACGATGGGTAAGCCCAGGTCTTTGGCCCAGTTGATTTGAATTTCAAAGGCCTCGACTTGCATGGGGAGCGTGGTTTTGTCCCAATACAGGTCAATGCCAATCTCACCCACGGCTATAAAGTTTCCCGTCTCGAAATGCGCGCGCATTTGCGGGAGCACCTCTAGGAAGTTCTCTTTCACGTCGCACGGGTGGAGTCCCATCATCGGTATGCATAAATCCGGATTCATCCGGCACAGGTCGAGCATGGGGCCGATACTGTCGATATCGATGTTGGGCAACAAAATTTTCTCTACACCCGCAGCTTTGGCGCGCGCCAGCATGGAGGCGCGGTCTTCGTCAAATTGCGGCAAATAGAGGTGGGAGTGGGTGTCAATCAGCATATCGTTGAAATCGGCGGCAATTTACGTTGGAGGGGCGCCACTTGCTTATGCTATCTTCGCCCCATGCCAACGCTGTCACTGGTTGTCCCTGTATATAATCGTCCGGATGAAGTCCGCGAGTTGCTCGAAAGCCTATGCACTCAGAGCGATACTGATTTCGAGGTGGTCATCGTCGAAGACGGCTCCTCCATTACCTGCAAAGAGGTCGTTGACGGCTACATCGGTAAATTACGTATTTCCTATTACACGAAGCCGAATTCGGGGCCCGGTCAAAGCCGAAATTACGGCGCCGAAAGAGCAGCAGGGGAGTGGATTATCTTTCTCGATTCTGACTGTATCATTCCTGTTCACTATGTATCGACGGTTAAGGGTTTTCTGGCTTCGCATGCCATCGATGCATTCGGCGGACCCGACCGGGCGCATGAAAGCTTTACCCGGATTCAGAAGGCCATTAATTACAGCATGACTTCGATGCTCACCACCGGTGGTATTCGCGGTGGAGCCGAGCGCATGGAGAAGTTTCATCCGCGGAGCTTCAACATGGGGATCACCCGTGAGGTATTCAACAAAACCGGAGGCTTTTCTGCCATGCGATTCGGGGAGGACATCGACATGAGCATCCGTATTATGGAAGGAGGGTTTCGCACCGGATTGATAAAGGATGCATACGTCTACCACAAGCGCAGAGCCACCTTTCGCCAGTTTTTCAAGCAAGTCCACAATAGCGGTATTGCCCGAATAAACCTTTACAAGCGCCATCCGCAAACCTTGAAGCTCGTGCATTTTTTGCCATCGGCCTTCGTCGTGTTTGTGCTGTTGAGCGTGTTGTCGGCAGCCATCATCGACTTTCGCCTGATTACGGGATTATTACTATGGATGGTGCTGGTCGCTATTGATGCTATCATCCGCACAAAAAGCTTGATGATTGGGCTACTGGCTATCGTTTCGAGCTTTATTCAGCTCTTCAGTTACGGCCTAGGTTTTATCCGAGGCGTCTGGCGAAGACTCATCCTCAAGGGAGATGAATTCAGCGCCTTCAACCGAAATTTCTACAAGTAAGCATTTGCATTGAATCTGAATTAGATTCGCATCCATAAATTTTTGAACCAATGAATTTCAAAGCGATTTTTTCGGTCGGAATTTCGGCCATGATGTTGGCTTCGTGCGGCAATCAGCCCAAAACGGAGACCCCCGCAACCACGGCCAAAGCCGACACAGTCGTACAACGTATTGTTGGCGACGATGGTAAGCTTTATCAAAGCGAGCAATTTGCTGATTTACGAGTACTCCATTATTATATTCCTCAGTGGGATAGTTTGAGCGCAAAGCAGAAGGAATTGGTGTATTACCTCTACGAGGCCGGTCTTGCCGGACGTGATATCATGTTTGACCAGAATTGTAAATACAATCTACCGGTCCGTCATGCATTAGAAAAAGTGTACACCACTTACAGCGGCGACAAAACCACCGAAGATTGGAAAAATCTCGAGACTTATCTCAAGCAGATGTGGGCGCATACGGGGATTCACCACCATTACAACAGCACCAAGAATATGCCTGCATTTTCCCAGGATTATTTCGAGGATGTTTGTGACGCCACAGGAACTGAAGTTTCGGAAGACGTGCTAAAGGCCATGTTTGACAAGGATTTCATGGCGATGAAGGTGGAGAGCGATGTCAGCAAGGACCTCGTTGCCACCAGTGCAGTGAACTTCTATGAGGGCGTAACCACGCAAGAAGTGGAGGATTATTATGCGAAGCTTCGCAATCCGGGTAACCGCACGCCATTTGAATACGGTCTGAACAGTAAACTTGTGAAGGAAAACGGTGTGGTTGTAGAGAAACCATGGAAGGTTGGCGGAATTTACTCTGAAGCCCTTGAGCAAGTCGTTTTTTGGCTCGAGAAGGCTGAAAAAGTTGCTGAGAATGATAAGCAGGCTGCCGCGTTGCGTTTGTTGCGCGAATATTATAAGTCAGGCGATTTGATGCGTTGGGCGAATTTCAATATTACCTGGACCCAAGCCACTGAAGGCGATATCGACTTTATTCAAGGATTTGTTGAGACGTACAATGATCCGTTGGGTATGCGCGGTAGCTATGAGAGCATTGTAGAAATCAAGGATTTCGAGGCCTCGCAGCGCATGAAGGTCATGATGGATAATGCACAGTGGTTTGAGACCAATAGTTCAACAGCCGCTGAGCATAAGAAGGAGAAGGTCGTGGGGATTACCTACAACATTGTGAATGTGGTGGGTGAAAGCGGAGATGCTTCTCCACAAACCCCTATCGGAGTGAATTTACCGAATGCGAACTGGATTCGCGCCAAGTATGGCAGCAAGAGCGTTAGCTTGGGAAATATTGAAGAATCGTATGAGAAGGCCAGTGGCGCCAGTTTGCTGACGGAGTTTGCCCATGATGAGGAGGAGGTGAGCCGTGCTAAGGAGTTTGGTGGTGTTGCCGGAAAATTGCACACAGCTATGCACGAGGTGATTGGTCACGCCAGTGGCAAAATCAACGATGGCGTGGGTCAGCCAAGGGAAACGCTTAAGAACTACGCGAGCACGATAGAAGAGGGGCGCGCGGATTTGGTAGCACTGTATTTCATGATGGATCCAAAGATGGTGGAGTGGGGATTGATGCCAAGTCTCGAGGTAGGGAAGGCTGAATACGACGCCTATTTGCGCAACGGATTGATGGTGCAATTGCGCCGTGTGGCTGAAGGAAAGGACCTCGAAGAGGCGCATATGCGTAACCGTGCATGGATCAGCAACTGGCTCATTGAAAAAGGAAAGACCGATGGCAGCGTAAGCGTCATGAACAAAGAAGGCAAGACATACGTCGACATTGCTGATTATGACAAGATGCGTGCGAACATCGGTGAGTTGCTCAAGGAAGTTCAGCGTATCACCAGTGAGGGCGATTTTAACGCTGCAGCAGCACTTTCGGATAATTACGGTAAAAAGGTGGATCAGGCATTGCGCAAGCAGGTCATTGATCGCGCAGCTAAATTCAATATTGCACCTTTCAACGCCATGGTTAATCCAGTCTTGACTGCGGTGAAGGATGCTGAAGGGAAAATCATCGATGTCACGGTGTCATACCCTGAGAGCTTTACGGAACAACACATTGAATACGGTAAAAACTATTCATTCTTGCCCCACTAACAGGTTAGAAAAGGCATGGAAACGGTCGC
>CANHYZ010000179.1 GCA_947464885.1 Flavobacteriales bacterium | reverse complement strand
CAAGCTCAATCGCATCCGGTATTGGTCAACGGAAAATACGTGACCCAAGCAGGAGAGCTATTCACAGGAACCGCACGCCTTGATGCACAGCAAACCGACGGCGTTACGACACAGGAAATTGAAGTGCTGGCCGGACAATTACACGGCAGCGTCCGCTACTTGAATCAGAATGGTTCTCTGGCAGAACTTGGTCACTATTCTAACGGTGAAAAGAATGGCCAATGGCTTCAATATTCACCGGGCGGCCAGTTAATTGGTGAGGCTTATTATAAAAATGGTTTGAAAGACGGAATCTGGACAGTTTGGGATGAAGCCGGGATCAAGCGCTACCACATGGTGTATAGTTCAGGCAAGAAAGTAGATACCTGGAAAATGTGGGACGAACAAGCCAACCTCGTCAGCGAGCGCATCTACAAAGACTAATCAATTCGGTTTTGTGTAACTAAGGGTGCTGAATACGCACCAAAAATGAGGGATTCAGTAACGACTCCTTGTTGTAATTTCTTTCGGAGCCCCCGCTAAACTCGAACGTAGCTCCTGCCTCCCGAACAAGAATATGCCCGGCCGCCGTATCCCATTCCATCGTAGGTCCATGGCGATAGTAGATGTCCGCCTTACCCTGCGCGATTAGACAAAACTTTAATGCACTTCCCGCCTTGCGTGTTTCTGTTACGGGGTAACCACCCAAAACGGCAAGCTCCTCCTCCGTCCCATGAGATCCGCTACCAACGGCAATCCACTCAGACGATTTTCGGTTGCTTTGAATGCGTCTAGTTTCCGCTCCATCATAATGATGGGCGCCGTTTCCCAAAGCTGCCCAGAACGTATGTCCGCTCACCGGCACATGAATAAAACCCAACACAGGCTTCGCATCCTCCATCAAAGCCAGATTAATGGTGAATTGACCATTGCGTTTGATAAACTCCTTAGTGCCGTCAAGTGGGTCTAAACACCAGTACTGACCCCACGTCTTTCTTTCTGAAAAGGGCAACTGGACCGATTCTTCAGACATAATCGGTATTTGATGATTGAGTGCCGACAACTCATCGATTAAATAATCATGGGAGCGCTTATCGGCCAAAGTCAGAGGAGAGTCATCCTCCTTCCATTGCACATCAGCGGCCTCTGCTCCGCCATCATAAACTTCCATGATGCGCCGACCTGCCTCTTCGAGCAGCCCGATGATATGGGGAACATGTTGTGTCATCCTAGCGAATCATTCCCGCAGCTACGGTATCATTGGTGAACTCATCAATAAGTATGAAACTCCCCATAGATCGGTTTTCTAAATATGTATCATAATGGAGGGGTTGAGCCAACTTCAACCGGATACCGACAATCTCATTCATTTGAATGATGGTTTCGGTTGAATCCTTACGTTCACCGGTATTGACATCAACCGTATATCCCAACTCCTGTATCATACATTTCACCTGCACGCTGCCCTGACGTAGGAGCAGCTTACCATGAGGGGCAGAGGGACGCGTATGTAACCAACAGATTTCCGCCTCAATTTCTTTACCGGAGCGCGGCAAGTCGGCAACCGGAACAATGATATCACCTCTGCTTACATCAATCTCATCGGCCAACTCCAAAGATGCTGATACGCCCGGCTCAATTCGATTGACCGATTCAAATCCAACCATAGCCCGCAGCACAGTAGATTTTAACTCGGAGGGTAGCACAACAACTTCCTCACCCACACACAAACTACCTCCGCTCAACCTGCCCGCATAATGGCGATGATCATCGATTTCATTTGGTCGAGGACGAATCACGGCCTGAACCGGAAACCTTGCAACAGCCTTTTCAGACTCCTCCACCAAATCAAGCGTTTCCAGCAATTGCAATACTGTTGGACCTTGATACCAATTCATCTTGGAGGATGCATCGACAATGTTATCGCCTTCCAACGCACTGATCGGTATAAAATGAACACCTTCAAACTGCATAGTGCCTATGAAGCTTTGCAAGTCGCTCGTGATGGCCTCATATGAGTTCTTGTCCCAATCCAGTAAATCCATCTTGTTCACACACACAATCAGGTGCGGAACTCTGAGTAATGAAGCAATGTAAGTATGTCGTCGCGTCTGTTCCAGTATCCCTTTGCGACCATCGACCAACACAATCATCGCATCGGCAGTTGATGCTCCGGTAATCATGTTTCGGGTATACTGGATATGGCCGGGGGTATCCGCAATGATGAATTTCCGCACAGGTGTAGCGAAATAACGATAAGCTACATCGATGGTAATTCCCTGTTCACGTTCAGCGCGTAAACCATCGGTGGCGAGTGAAAGATCCACGAAATTCAACCCCTTCTTAACACTGGATTGCTTGAGGGCCTCGAGTTGATCGTCGAAGAGCGCTTTACTGTCAAAAAGTAAACGACCGATTAGCGTACTTTTTCCGTCGTCAACACTTCCTGCCGTTGCGAATCGCAACATTTTCTTTTGGATTAAATCAGACATCAGAAATAATGAGATTTCGAAGTTAAACCAAATTCAGCGTGGCACAGGCAATTAACGTATGCGTTGATTCAAAAACAGATTATTTTAGCCGCCTATTCGATTGAAAATTATGAGAGAAATCCAATTCAGAGAAGCCATCTGCGAAGCCATGTCAGAAGAAATGCGCAGAGACGGTTCCGTTTTTTTGCTGGGAGAAGAAGTAGCTGAGTACAACGGAGCTTACAAAGCATCCAAAGGTATGTTGGACGAGTTCGGGGCAAAGCGTGTCATCGACACACCAATCGCTGAACTCGGATTTTCAGGAATCGCGGTTGGTGCAGCCATGAACGGTCTGCGCCCTATCGTTGAATTCATGACTTGGAACTTTGCGATTCTTGCCGCCGACCAGATTATCAACTCAGCAGCGAAAATGTTGCAAATGAGCGGTGGTCAATACAGTGTGCCAATCGTTTTTCGCGGTCCCAACGGAACAGCCGGACAATTGGCCGCAACGCACTCACAAAGCTTCGAATCCATGTATGCTCACGTACCGGGCTTGAAGGTTATAACCCCGTCTAACCCCTACGATGCGAAAGGCTTGTTGAAAGCTGCTATCCGTGATAACGACCCTGTTGTTTTCTTCGAAAGCGAGAAGATGTACGGTGACAAAGGACTCGTTCCAGATGGAGAATATATTATTCCAATCGGTGTTGCGGACATCAAGCGCGAAGGAACGGATGTGACCTTGGTTTCCTTCGGGAAAATCATGAAAACAGCACTTGCTGCGGCTCAAGAACTCGAGAAAGAAGGCATCAGCGTTGAAGTTATCGACTTGCGCACGATTCGTCCGCTGGACATTGATACCATTGTGCAGTCGGTTAAGAAAACCAATCGTCTGATTATCCTTGAGGAGTCATGGCCGGTGGCGAGTATCTCAACTGAAATCGCTTATCGCGTGCAGCGTCACGCTTTTGATTATCTCGACGCCCCTGTTCGTCGTGTGACGCAGAGCGACACACCTTTCGCGTTCGCAACTACGCTGATTGAAGCAGCACTGCCTCAGGTAGCCGATGTTGTGCGCACAGCAAAAGAGGTGCTCTACCGATAGTCTACCACTTGAAAAAGAAATAAGAAAAGGTGATGGCCCACTAGCGGCGCATCACCTTTTCTATTTTACGACCTCTTGAAGTTTGCACATCCACCAGGTATGTACCGGTAATGAGGGGAAGACGAATCTGACAGCTGCCCGTTCCTGGACGCAACGTCTCCACCAATTTTCCTTCCATCGTATAGATGTTTACCTGACGAATCACATCGTTACCGGCCTGAATGCGCACCAATCCATTGATTGTTGGGTTTGGTGACACGGTAAACAACGCTTTGCGTTCATCCACGCCAATGATAGTGGACTGCATCGATGCCGAAGCCATCTGAACCGGATCAGGGCCTTCCTCCCAATACATTTCTTCGAATGAATTAATGAGCGGGTGATCCATCGCAAACATTTCTTCATTCCATTTCGGTGGCAGTGATTGATACCACAGTCGGGCTGTCACCGTCACATTGCCACTAACTCCTTCCAAGGGGATGTGGTAATGTATCTCATCGGTGCCGGAGCCTTCAACGCCGTTTAGAACATTGAAATTAGGGTCCGTTGCAGCAGCACCGACTACCATGGTCGTGTCGTAAACGGGGTGCGTCGTCGAAAATCCGGTTGGCACTAATCGATTATCCTTAATCATGTGGTGCGCGCGCTCCAACACAGTGGTAACGTTACCCATGACATCACCCATGACCATTTCATAGATCTGCACCTCATTCACATCGTCTGTGATTACGTCGTAATGCGGCTCCCATGCAGGATCCTGTCCCTGCACTTCAAAATCAGGATTGATTTTACCGGAATGAAAGACTTCGTTTCCGTCTTCATCCGTCAGAATAAATTCTACAAATGCTCTTCGCGCCGGATAACCGCTCGGCAGTTTATGTCCGGTAAGGTTGGCCACCTTTACGGTGTAACGAGCTGTATCTCCATCAATAGCACCTTCGGAAACCTGCAACGTTGCTGAATGATTTTGGAGGTTATCGAGTGTTCTGTCGATAACGGTTTGGAAATGCTCTTCATTGGCCGTGATTCCCAGCTGATCAATGCGATTCTTCATCAATTCGAGCATGAAGCTGTTGCCACCTACCAGCCAGTGCTGCGCGAAAGGTTGGCGGCCGGGGAGCCAATCATAGCCCGATGCAATAATAATCGGCTCCTCTGTTTTCGGCATGTGGCAGGTTTGACATTCTTGCGCCTGCATGTCCTGGGAGTTGTACGAACTATTGAGCCACTCGTGATAAGTAGCCTGCTCAATGAACGTTGTGCCGGTGGCATTTCCTTGCAGATCCGCGGTATTGGTTATCAAGGAGTGACATCCTGCGCAAGATTCCGATTTACTGGCCTTGGGGTGAGCCACAGGAGCGACTCCCACAAAATTCGCCATGATGAAATCCTGCAGAGGCAGTCCGTTTTTTTCAATATTGAAAACCGGCCCCCAGATGGTGTCGGCATTGTAATGCATCTCTCCGGAAAAGTAGAGTCCCACCGTTTCAATTTGCTGGGCATGACAGGCCATACAACTAACCCCATCGAGTGCCAGTGAGTCTGCGTCGAGCATTTCGGTGGTGAAAAACTCAACCCCATCGTGCGCTGCCTCAAACCTTCCCATCGGGGCATGACATGAGGTGCATTTGTTGGTGAGTTCACCGGCATGACCGGGATTAACGAGTGTTTCGTGCGTGAGCTTAGCGCGCCACAT
>CANHYZ010000178.1 GCA_947464885.1 Flavobacteriales bacterium | reverse complement strand
TGTTTCGAACTATTATCGCTCCCGTTTCCATTAAACAATGCTCATGAAAAACGGTTTACTCGCACTGCTTATTACAGTTTGCTCTTTAAACGCCCTATCACAAGTAGTGCCAGACACTACGAATATAACGATTGGCGACAAAACAATCATTGTGATTGACAGTAATCCGACAAAACAACAGACCGAAGCACCAACCGACAATACTGAGCCCATAAGCGACCTAGAGGTCGAAGACCAAAAGCTCCTTTTGACTCATTTCGCGGGCATTGACCTCGGCTTCACGCGCCTGATCGATGAATCCAACAACTCCCTGCGTGATTCCGCGACAGATTGGCTTTCCTTAAATCCGAACCGCTCACTCACCTGGAGGCTCAATCTGCTTGAGCAAAAAGTCCGTTTGTACCGCGACTACATTGGAATTCTCACCGGTTTTTCAATCACCTATGCCGGCTATGGCCTTCAAAACAACATCGACCTGGCTTCATCAGACTCTGCGGGTACGTTTGGTGTGGCCATAGACACCGATGATCGGGACTATTATAAAAACAAGCTGCGAACCACATCGTTACAGATTCCGCTCATGCTGGAGTTCAACAGTAGCTGCAACCCCAAAAAACACTTCCACTTGGCGGTTGGTGTGCAAGGCGGATGGGTTACGACATCGATTCAAAAGCAAAAGTGGCAAAATGAACTTGGTCGATTTACCTCCCGCCGCCGTGATGAATTCAATATTCAGCCATTAACCCTTGATTTGGCTGTTCGCTTTGGGTTCAATAAAACGTCGGTTTTCGTCAACTATGGCCTTGAGCCGCTGTTCAAGAAACAGCTCGGAACGAACGTGTTTCCCTTGATTTTCGGTATTCAGCTTACCCAATTCTAAACATAGATAATCTGATCATCCGTAACGGGCACCTCTCCTCTGAAACACTGTAACAAGCGAGCAACAGTGACCACATCCTTTTTGCAATAAATCTCGATTCGGTCGAGGTTGTTTTCCTCATAATAGACTGAACGAACCTGACTACCATCAATATCATCCTTGGGTGTAGGGATGCCGAAAACCTTAGCTAAAATCTTGATTGACGTATAGTTCTTGAAGTCGCCAAACTTCCATAGCTCCATGGTGTCCAGATGCGCAATCTCCCACGGCTTCTTACCCGCGATATCCAGCATCTGTGGAAGTCTTATCCCTTGAATCAGCATGCGGCGACAGAGATAGGGAAAATCAAATTCCTTCCCGTTGTGCGCGCACAACACGCGAAACGGATGATTGGTGCGCGTTTCGAGAAGCGCGCAAAAATCCGCAAGCAACGCGTGCTCATCATGTCCATAAAAAGACGTCACTCGGAAAACCCGCTCCTGCAACCGTGTGGAGAAATACCCGACACTAATGCAGATAATCTTTCCGAACTCCGCATAGATACCCGCTTCAGCATAGCTGTCAACAAGCGAGGTACCATGCTTTTCTCGGCTGTAGCGACTTTTATCCTCCCATAGCTTTCGAAAATCGTCATCGAGCCCGTCGAAGGACGATTGCTGAGGCACTGTTTCAATGTCCAGAAACAACACCTCCTCCATGCGCAATTGATCTAACATAGTCCAATGGTTTTTAATACAACACTATACCGGGTGAACCAAACACAGGAATGTCCATCAAATCATCATCCGCCATCGATGGATCGTAAACAAATTTCTTATCGAAAATGCGATCCCCCAGGTAATAACTCACCCAATACCGATGGCTTAATTTCAATGAGTCGGGTAAGAGAAATTCGAAAGGCTTGTAAGACTTCGCCGGAACATCATGAAGAAGAAACCGCAACGTAGCCGTTTGCTTATCCACCCCTTCCAGTTTCCCATCGCCGGAAGCATTCACCATGACGGTCTCCAGGGGCTCCGAACGGTCATTGATCACAAACACTTGCCAATTATCCCGGTTGGGGACAAACGCGATGTAAACCCCTTCAACGGGAGTCATTTCAATATCTTTTTTCATAAAGCACGTATTCCTTGTTGTTCAAGCATAGCTATAGCAATGTCGATGTAGGTGTACAAATCGGCGGGAATATGACGAATGCGCTCCTTCGACTGCTTGTGTCCGATGCGGACAACCATCAGTTCCAGTTCAGGAATGCAGATCACATACTGTCCGCGCATTCCTCGGCACATATACATGGACTTTCCTTCGTGGTTCCCAAGCCACCATTGCCATCCATACCAATCGCACGACTCCCCCTTTTCGTCCGGAACCATCACCGGCGTCAAAGCCTGACCAATAAATTCGGGGGAGAGCAACGTGTCACCTTCCAGAATACCGCCATGCATAACCAGTGACCCGATTTTCGAAAAATCACGCGCGGTAGCATACAATCCACTAAAGGTTTTTTCGATGCCGTCTGCGTGATCCAAATTCCAATGCGCATCTTGCTCAGTACCCATGCGCATCCATAGCTTTTCCTCGAGATATGCTGAAGGTGACTTACCCGTTGCCTTCTGAATAATCAGGCCGAGCAAAACGGTATTCCCACCCTCATACGCCCACAGGGTATTCGGATTTCGTTCAACCGGATAGGCCGTTGTTTCCTTCTTTAAATCATCTCCAAAATATGCTCTTGCCATATACCCGAAGGGACTGCTATACGACTCCCCAAACGGTATTCCGCTGGTCATCGTCAACAGGTGTCGAATGGTCAAGGATGCATTCAGACCTGTTGCATACTCAGGCAGAAAATCACTCACCGGCTGATCGACGCTTTGAATAAGTCCTTCATCCAACGCGCACCCAATCAACAAGGCTGTAACACTCTTGGCCATCGAAAACGAATTGGTAGCTGTGGCCGAATCACCTTCCCAATAACGCTCAAAAAACAGCGAATCACGCCAGAACACTAAATAGGCTGTCGTTCCAAGGGAGTCGTTCCAAGCAGCATATTGTTCTGGAAAAGCCACCGATTGAATCGCGGAATATTTTATAGGCAAACGCGGTTCACCGTGGGCAATTTTTCGCACATCAAAGAGGTTCATGTCATCGATGTCCGGCGACTTCTCTCCCACCAAATAGGTCTTGCGTATACCTTGAATAAGATAGGCATTTCCCGTTGCATAGGCCGTTAAAACGGCTATTGCGAGCAAAACGAATACACCGATAATAATTCGCTTAACAAGTTGCATAGTCGATTTTTCGAGCAATTTAGGCCGTCGCGGAGCTTCTTCTATTCCCCAGAGGAATAAACAGAATAAAATTTGCTCCGTCGGACGTTTCTCAACCAACTTGCGGCCATGAAAATTGCACCGGGAAAACGCGTGTCCGTTCATTACATGTTGTATGCCGACGGACCCGAAAAAGAACTGATTGAAGAAACACGTCAAGACGACCCTATGATCTTCACGTATGGTGATGATCCTATGCTGCCCAAATTCGAGCAAGCCTTGCTAGGTCTGTCCGTTGGCGACGCCTTCACCATCGCTATCCCTGCCTCCGAAGCTTATGGCGACGAGCAAGAGGGCCTCTTCATTGAATACCCCAAAAGCGCGTTTATTGAAGAAGGCGAGCTCGATGAAGAACTCTTTCAGGAAGGTGAAATTATCCCGCTTGAAAGCCCCGAAGGCGACATTATCGAAGGTGTCGTGTGTGAGGTCAAACTGAACTCAATCGTATTGGATTTCAACCATCCACTTGCGGGTGAAGACCTGCTGTTTGAAGGTGAAGTTGTGGGTGTAGAATAAATTCATATCGCGCTGTTCACAAGACCTTCGATCACTGTTGACAGTGCTCGTTGCAAACCGTTACTTCGCGCAACATGGGAAAGTCACCTTTCAAAACATCGGCCAACACCATTTCCTCCATATCCACTGTGATTGGTATCACGCTGGTATTGGTTCTTGTTGGAACACTCCTTATCGTGGCCCTGCTGGGTAGCTCAGTAACCGGCCACTACCGCGGACAAGTGGTGGTGCAGGTCATGATGGCCGATGATGTGGAGGAAAGTGAAATACAGCACCTCAAGAAACAAATTGAAGGTGAGCCGTTCGCGGCCCAAGTCAGCTACCTGTCGAAAGAAGAAGCTGCGGGCATGATGGAAGAAGAGTTAGGAGAGGAATTTGTTGACTTCCTTGGCTATAACCCTTTGCCCGCTTCGCTCGACATTCACGTCAAACCGGAATTCAGCAACGAAGAAAATATCGCCACGGTTGTCGCTGAATTGGAAAAGAATCCAGCCGTCAACGAAGTTGTTTTTCAGCACGACCTGCTCAGACAAATGAATGCCAACCTCAGTAAATGGAGCCTCGGTATTTCCCTGGTGGGCGTGGTGTTGCTCATTATTGCGATCGTGCTTATCGTTAACACCATTCAGCTCGCCATTTTCTCCCAGCGATTCATCATCAAGAGTATGCAACTCGTTGGAGCCACCCATTGGTTTATTCAAAAACCATTCATGAAACGCGGTTTGTGGTTTGGTTTCCTTGCCTCGCTGCTTGCACTCATGATCATTTTCATCTTGCTCTACGTCTTTCGCGGTGAACTTCAGGATGTCATTCTCATCCTGCAGGAAAAACAGCGCTTACCGGTGCTGATGGGCGGTGTTATGGTAATCGGACTCTTCCTTTCCGGGGTTGCAACGCTCTACGCCGTCAATCGCTTCATTCGCACCGAGTCATCGAAACTCTATTGATCGTGAACGTTAGGCGCCCATTCCTTGTTTGAGCTACATGCAGCAATCATCCAAAAAAACCGCCGTCCTGCTCGTCAATCTCGGCTCGCCGGATAGTCCAAAGCCCAAGGATGTCTTTTCATACCTCACCGAATTTCTCAACGATCCACGCGTCATTGACGTCAATTGGATCGGGCGCAAAATCCTGGTAAACGGTATCATCGTCCCTTTCAGGCATCGTAAGAGTGCCAAAGTGTATGAGGAACTTTGGACGGAAAACGGTTCGCCGCTCATCTACTACGGCCATCGCTGCAAACAATTGCTGCAAGAGCGATTCGATAAGAACCCCGAACAACTCGTCAAGGTGTTTTTAGGGATGCGCTACAAAAATCCATCACTGGAATCAGCGCTGAGTGAAATTATAAAATGGAATCCGGACAAACTGATTTTACTTCCGATGTTTCCGCAATACGCTTCTGCAAGCACAGGATCGGTCATTGATAAATTCATGCGCATCATGCGCGATATGTGGGCGTTTCCGGAAATTCAAATCATCAATCAATTCTGGGATCACCCCGGGTACCTCAACGCCTTCGCCAATCGAGGTAAAGCATTTAACGCCGCCGACTACGAC
>CANHYZ010000177.1 GCA_947464885.1 Flavobacteriales bacterium | reverse complement strand
GGTATTGGCGGAGTGCTCGTATTTGTACCTCAAATTGCCATCCTGTTTTTCTTTTTATCGCTGTTGGAAGAGTCGGGATATATGGCGCGGGTTGTTTTTTTGATGGACCGACTCGTGCGGCCTTTTGGGCTTAGTGGCAAAAGCGTGGTGCCGCTCATGTCGAGTGTGGCCTGTGCCATTCCCGGCGTAATGGCTACGCGCACGATTTCGACCTTCAAGGACCGACTGATTACGATTATGGTGGCTCCATTGATGAGTTGTTCTGCGCGTATTCCCGTCTACACATTGCTTATTGCGCTGGTTATTCCCGCGGAACGGGTATGGGGATTTTTTGATTTACAAGGGCTGGTATTGCTTGGCTTGTACGCGCTCGGTCTGTTTTCGGCCTTAGCTGTGGCGGGGGTGATGAAGCTTTTCATCGACACGCGCGAACCGAGTTTTTTGCTGCTTGAATTGCCCATGTACCGCATGCCGCGTTGGAAGGAAGTCGGAATTAACCTGATTGAAAAGGTGAAGGTATTTGCCTGGGATGCCGGACGTGTCATTGTGGCCATTTCCATTTTGCTTTGGGCATTGGCCAGTTACGGACCGTCCGATCGCATCGAGCAGGCGGAGGCTAAGGTGAACAGTGAATGGACGGGCGAGGAGGCCGAAAGGCGCTTGTCGGCGGTAAGGTTGGAGAACTCTTATATTGGAATATTGGGTCACGCCATCGAGCCCGTGATTAAGCCGCTGGGCTATGACTGGAAGATGGGCATTTCGCTCATTACTTCATTTGCCGCGCGCGAAGTGTTTGTAGGAAGCATGGCTACAATCTACAGTGTAGGAGAGGACTTTGAGGAAAATTCGGCGCTCATTGAGCGACTGCGCGATGAGCGCTGGGAGGATACGGGACAACCGATTTATACGATTGCCTCGGGCATGTCGCTGATGGTGTTTTATGTATACGCCATGCAGTGTATGGCCACTTTTGCCGTGGTGCGCAGAGAAACAAAATCATGGAAATGGCCGATTATCCAGCTCGTCTATATGGGGGTGCTGGCGTATCTTGCGGCTTGGATAACGTTTATTATACTTCGCTAATGCAAACAGTATTGGTCATTTTGGCGGTTAGTCTCGCCGGTGTTTTTGTAGTGCGCATGTGCTACAAGCAATTGACCGTAAAAGATAAGCCCTGCAATGGTTGTGGGAAGTAGACGAGGAGTTTATGAATGTTTCGTCATTTTTGAAACGCTTGGTACGATTTCGCAATTTCATTAGCATAGGTCCAAGCGGACAACGCTTCAGTTGTTTCTTCTTTTTATGATTTCTTCATCTTTAGCTATTGTATGACGTAGCTTCATTATCGTACTTTTACGATAAATAAGGATTCGATGGCTCAAGCCAAAACAGAAGAGTTTACCGCAAAGCAGAACAAAGCCGCCACCATGCTCAAGGCCATGGGGCATCCGGCCCGCGTGGCCATTGTTGAGTATTTGATAAAGCAAGACAGTTGTGTGTGCGGCGATATTGTGGATCACCTGCCATTGGCTCAGGCAACGGTGTCACAGCACCTCAAGGCTTTGAAGGAGGCCGGAGTAATAACCGGCACCGTTGAAGGAACTTCGGTGTGCTACTGTATCGATGAGAAGGCTCTGCAATTTTTAATGGGCTACTTTCAAACGATAACAGAACAATTGAAACAACAACAGCGCAACTGCTGCTAACTAAAAAACACCAACCATGAAACTATCTGAATTTAAATCACACCTGGAAGACATGCAGAGCTTGTCCTTCATTCAACCCAGTGGCTCACCGGTGCCGGCTCACTATCATATAACGGAGGCGGGAGTTACCACCAAGCACTTCATCGATTGCGGGGGAACCGAACGTATCGAGCAGTATGTGAGTTTCCAGCTGTGGGTGGCTGACGATGTTCAGCACCGACTGGCTCCTTCGAAGTTGCTTGGCATTATTGAAATGGCCAATGCCATCATCGGCAGCGAGGATCCGGAAGTGGAAGTTGAATATCAAGGCGTCACGATAGGTCGATTCGGCTTGGACGCTGACTATGGACAGTTCATGCTCACGCCGAAGCTTACCAACTGTCTGGCGCTCGATCGTTGTGGAATACCTGCCGCGAAACCAAAAGTCAAACTTTCCGAAATCAACACCCAATCATCTTGCTGCACACCCGGCAGCGGCTGCTGTTAATGCTATGAAACAATTCATTCTCAAGTATAAGAAGCCGATCATCATCACGCTTTCGATAACCGTGCTTCAACTCATTTTCGGCTTTGATCCGAAGTTCACACTCATCAACATCATCTGGCTATTCGTTTAAGTCTATGAAAAAAGTACTTGTTCTGTGTACAGGAAACAGCTGCCGCAGTCAGCTGGCAGAAGCTTATTTGCGTCATTTTGCTGGTGATCACGCGGAAGTCTACAGCGCCGGAGTGGAAACCCACGGCGTTAACCCACGTGCCATTGCCACCATGAAGGAAGACGGTATCGACATCTCGTCGCACACGTCCAATCACGTAGACGAATACCGCGATATCGACTTTGACTTTGTCATTACGGTCTGCGATCACGCCCGTGAGGTATGTCCGTATTTCCCCACTAACGCCCAAAAGTTCCACCACAACTTCCCCGATCCGGCTAAGGCCACAGGCGACGAGGCCACCATCATGGCTGCGTTTGCTGCGGTAAGGGAGGAGATTAAGGGGTATTGTGAGGCGTGGGTGAATGGAAATTTCGAATAGGATAAGCGGGCAACATTTTCCCGATGATCATTGTAACTTCAAGCGAGTACAGCAAATGAGCATAACTCATGTCACTAACTCCGAAGTCCATCCGTGTATTATCGTAATCGACTTTGATTGGTGTGCTCCAAATTCAGATATAGGGTAGCTGTCATGAACACTAAGAACATACAGCCTGTGCATCACTATTTCTATGATTTTACTGTATCTCCTACTCTGTTTTGATTCTAAGTTTTGCCTCGTAAATGTCGTCTGGTTATTTTGTTCGACTGAATGAAGCAGGATTTACAATCCGATTCCTTCCAAGTGATATAGCACAAATTAGTGATAGTAAAGCGTATTATCCCAAGCGTTATTTACACAAAAAAAATAATGCGCTCACTTCTACTGTATTTTACTTTTTTATTGCTTACGGCTTTTCCATCGCTTGCCCAATTGACGAATGCTTGGCGTGTGAACACGGATATGGGCACATACGACCGAAAGCAAATCCAAGAAGCGCCATCGGGCAATATCGTTATATCCAGAATGGATGACTATAATGGTATTGGTGATGGCAACGATCTGGTGCAGTCCTACACATCCGACGGAACATTTTTGTGGAGTTTCGGCGAAGAAGATTTTTTTGATGGATCCAACAGTAACTTCATTGATATCGATCTGGATGCTGATGGCAACATCTATTTATGTGGCTCGAATTTCCCGCAGAATAGCTTATATCCAAAGTCGGAGATTATCAAGCTTTCACCAAGTGGGGAGGAGCTTTGGCGCATAAACTTTACACTGCAGTTGAGCTGGTCAGAGATGGTCTATGAAATCGAAATCACCGAGGATAACCGTATCTTTTGTTTGGCGCAGCTCTTTCAAGATACGCTGCAGTCGATAGGTCCGGTGTTTATCGAAATTTCTGCCGATGGCGCTGTTTTGCAGATGCAAGAAGATTCAAATTTTGAAATTGGATATTCCCAACTATTTGCACCCGGTGATGGCTACCTCTATGCTATTGATAATGCGCATGTTTTGAAGTTAGACTACACTGGCAACATACTCTGGAACACGTCATTCAATTTTGCGGATGGCTTGCAGCCCTTTTTCCCATTCCAGAGAGTAGAGGATTGCATCACTTTTGCCAATGGTAAAATCTATGCTTGCCTTGGGTTGTCTGATCCAATGGGTATTGAGCAAATCTTTGGTATTGCAACTTTCAGTTTGGATGGAACCAATGAACAAACACTCACTTATTCAATTCTCCCTGAAATATCTTCACTGTTCAATATATTTCCCAATTACATGAGGATAGACCAGTCGGGGAATATTTTCGTGGTTGGAATTCAATCATCACCCGGCGGCGACATATTGAATGCGGCAGAGCGCGGGGGCAAGGGCGGCGGTAGCACCGAAACTAGTTCGTTCATAACACGAATAGATAATCTTTTCGTGCAAAACTGGTCGATTGGGTACGCCCAAAGTGTCAATGTCAATACTTATACGCATGGTGCTTTTTTATCGGAGGAGAGAATCGCTGTTGTTTTCAATAACGGAAATGTGGATACGGGAACACAGCGCGTGGAGTGCTACGATAATGCTACTGGAGCGATGGTGTGGGCGCATGAAGAAACCGATAACGGGTTATTTCAACGCTCCCTTTGTTCCACATTGTTTCAATCTTCGAATGGCGCTTTATTCACCGCAGGCGAGGGTATCAACGTCGATGTGAATGGAACGGGTAGCAAACTATATTTATATCGCTACGACCTGCTCTCGAACGGAATCGAACACAGCACGGCGCATAAATTGGGTCGCATCTGGCCCAACCCGGCCTCAAAGCAGGTGGTTGTTGAAGCATTGCCAGCAATGGAATGGCTGTATGTGTATGATATGACAGGCAAAAGAGTAATGACTGAACGGATTACGGGTTCAATCAAAACACTGGACGTATCAACGCTTTCACCCGGGATGTACACTCTTATACAATCGGGTGAAACAGATGTCGCACAAAAGCTTATAATTGAATGACACAATGCGCAAGCATAGTATTCGAGAGGAAGCGCCTGGTATATTCGGGCGTTTTTTTTTGCGGAGCACATGGCGTTAACCCGCGCGTTGTGCCCATTATGAAGGAAGATGGTGTTGACATCTCGGCGCGATTAGTGGAGATGATAGCTTGAAATAGTCTACTGTAGAATGAGCAGAAATTGCGTTGTGTTTTTGTGCCTATTTTTTTAGATTCTTCTCTTTTTGGGGTTTTGACGATTAGAGAAAAATGAAAGCACTTCAACTGTATTGTCGTTAATTCGATAATAAAGGGTGTTTTTCTTCGCAACAACTACCCGACGCACTGTTATATTCAAATCGGAAGGTTGGAAAAGGAGCGGATTGCGAGATAGTAAGTCGATAGTCTTTTCAATTTCCTTTGCCAACTTTCGCAATTCCCTTTCGGTCCATTTAGTTTCTAGAAATGCGATCGTAGCTTCAAGCTCTGCCAGGGCATGCTCGGTCCATAGAATACTAAAGCCACTTGTCATAGAGATTTCTGGCGTTGGAATGAGACTTGAGTTTTTTCTCCT
>CANHYZ010000176.1 GCA_947464885.1 Flavobacteriales bacterium | reverse complement strand
TAAATATGGTCTTCGGGCGAAATTGCAGTTCGAATTTTAAGTCCTGTGGACGTATCTTCGCTGCGTAATCTTTTGCTCCATGCCCACCTACAAAGCCCACATCAACATCATGCCGCTCGAGGCGCTGTTGGACCCCCAAGGAAAAGCCGTAACCGGTTCAATGACCAACATCGGTTTACCCGAAATCAAAAACGTACGCATCGGAAAGCACATCACTCTAGCTGTAGATGCTGCTGATCAAAAAACAGCTGAAGGAAAGGTTAACGATGCCTGTAAAAAGCTGTTGTGCAACGAAATCATGGAGTATTTCAGCTTCGAACTGGAAGAAGCGAAATAACATGGCCACCCATCCCAGTTGGATTCCGCTTACGTCAAACGAACAACTGCAACAATCGCTGCAGCACTCCAATGACCGCGCACAGGTTTATTTCAAGCACAGCACACGATGCATCATCAGCAAAATGGTGCTGAAAAACTTCGAAGATGAATGGGCCGCACTTCCTGATAATGCGGATGTGCTTTTTCTCGACCTCTTACAATTTCGAGAGCTTTCCAACATCCTGGCCGAGCAACTTCACGTGAAACATGAGAGTCCTCAAGTTATCGTTGTTCGCAACGGAAAAGCCGTTTACCATGCTTCACATGATTCCATCACTACCCATGACGTGGCGCAACATTGCGCTTAGCCTGATCTTACTCTTTACAGTTCAAGGCGCCAAGGCACAGGCCTGGGAATACCTCACACCCATCAAAACGAACAGTGAAGTTCGCGGTTGTTCTTTCTTGGATGAGCAACGCGGCATTGCGGTTATCCTCGCAACTCGCAGTGTTTTTCGAACCACGGATGGCGGAGAAACTTGGGAAAGCATGTGGACACCTACCGTCAATAGTAATCCGACCGATGTCGAATGGGTGACAGACAACCTGCTATTCATTTCCGCCGGTAATGGCGATTTATTCCGCTCGCTCGACGGAGGAAACACGTGGGCAAACGTGAATCCGCCAACTACCGCGTGGCTATATAACGTGCATTTCATTAATGATACAAAGGGTTTTGTGACCGGTGAAAGCGGCACCATTCTCAAAACAACCGATAGCGGCTCAACCTGGACGCTCATTCCAACCACCGCCACAAGTCGCCTGTATGGCGTGCATTTCACTGATGATGCTACGGGTGTCATTGTCGGCTGGAACGGCACCATTCTGCGCACCACCGATGGCGGAGATTCATGGTCGCTCATTTCAACAAGCATCACCGCCAGCCTGCAGGACGTGCACTTCATCGACGCCAACACCGGATTTGCGAGCGGCGGCGTGATGGCTAAAACAACTGATGGCGGACTGACCTGGAATCAGGTTTATTCTGCTGCCAACGATTATTTCTATGTAGTGCACGTAAACGCTAATGGTCAAGGTTACGCCGCGGGAAATGGAGGGGTGTTCATCAAAACATCCAACTTCGGACAGACCTGGCAAAGTCAGCCCGATTTGGGAGAGGGTGACATTTTCTGTGGTGATCACGTTTCTGACAATGCCGCCTACATGATGGGGAAGCTCAACATTCACAAAAGCAGTAATAGCGGATCATCCTGGACGGTCATCAAAAATGCCATACAGGGAGGAGGTATTACCGCCATGCAGTTTTTTTCCGACACACAAGGAACAGCGGTATCCGTGCCGGGTGGCGGCACATTCTACGGTGGTATTGCGCAAACCAATGATGGGGGCAAGCTGTGGAATATTCGTCAAACTGCCACTTCAGGAGGATGGTATGCCGTCGATTTCCCAACGCCCCAAGTCGGCTATGTATTGGGCACAACCAATCTTGGAAAAACAACCAATGGCGGTCAAACATGGACCTTCAGCACAACACCAACACTCACAGCAACCTGCTTAGAGTTTATTGACGCCCAAACCGGTTTCGCAGGTGGTTTCGGTGGTGCTTCGAATATTTGCAAAACCACAAACGGCGGAACATCCTTCACGTGCGGAACCAATATTGGTGCAACCGATATTCATTTTATAGACAGCCAACGTGGCATTGCAGTAAGAAACGTGCAGGGTGGAGGCGACACCTACTACAAAACATTTGATGGAGGGAATACCTGGGAGTATCACAACGGCGTCATTGGCTCGCGCATTTACTTCTACAACGACAGTCTCGGTTTTGTGGGGAGCTATAGCGGCGTGTACCGCACACTCAATGGTGGCGAAACCTGGGAATTCTTTTTCGTGGGTGGAGCCGCAATAATTGACCTAAAATTCTTCAGCGAGAGTATTGGTTTCTGCGTCAGCTCTTATGCCGATTTGTATAAAACAGAAGATGGCGGCGAAACATGGACCATTCTTTTGCAAAACGACCTCAGTAACCTTGGAGCATCTGCAGCGCATTTCACCGAAAACTATTGCTACATCGGTTCAGGTGGTGACGTATATCGCACGGAGCTCGGTTGTGGCACGTTTGAACTGGGCAATATCACCGGTGATCAAGAGTGGTGTGAAGGTGTTTACGGACAATTGGTGTGCGAACAGGTCGCCGGAGCCACAAGTTACGCATGGCAACTGCCTGAAGGGTGGGTTGGAGCGGAGAATAACCGCATCATTCAACCTTTACCGAATGCCAATGGTGGTTTAGCCACAGTCGTCGTCACCAATGCATGTGGTATTTCGGACTCAGCGAGCATCAGCCTAACAGTGACCGAGCGGGTAGATAGTATCTACGCGATTCTGGGTCCAATAGTGATGTGTTTCGGAGATACCGCAACCTACAGTGTTCTGGGAGACACAAATGCAACCGACTACAACTGGCAAACCACAGGGTCAACGACGAACATTAACAACAACACCATCGCCGTTCTAGCGGGTAATCAAGACTTCTTCATCAGTGTGCAATCCGAAAACGACTGTGGTGTGAGCAACTACATCACCCTAACCGTTGATGTGCCTGCTGAGAATAATTCACCGGCCAACTTCAATGGAGACTGCGTCGCGAATGACGCTGATATGCTCTTATTACTCGAGGCTTTCGGATGTCTAGACGATTGCGGTGAATTCGATTTAACAGGTGATGGTATCGTTGGGGTAAACGATCTCTTGCTTTTCATCGAAATGGCTGCTTATTGAGTTATGCCTTAATCGCAGCAATACCGGGTAAATCAATGCCCTCAAGCGCTTCCAGCATAGCGCCTCCGCCGGTGCTTACATAACTGACCTGCTCGGCAAGGCCGAATTGATTGATGGCGGCAACGCTATCACCACCTCCTACCAGAGTAAATGCACCCTCTTTGGTGGCGGTAGCCAAGGCTTGCGCAACGGCAATCGTTCCCTGTGAAAAGTTCGGCATTTCAAACACGCCCATGGGGCCGTTCCACAGGACTACTTTAGATTTAAGAATAACCTCAGTGAAACGCGCAATCGATTGCGCACCGATATCCAAGCCCATCCAACCCGATGGAATACCGCGGCTCTCCGAGCTCGTACGCTGAGCGTCGTTGGAGAAAGCATCCGCAATAATCGAGTCCTCAGGAAGATAAATGTTGACACCTTTCTCGCGTGCCTTTTCCAACAAGGATTTAGCCAATTCCAACTTGTCATCTTCCACCAGCGAGTTTCCGGTAACACCTCCCAGTGCTTTGAAAAACGTGTACGCCATTCCACCGCCTATGATGACATTGTCGACGCGGTTCAACAAATTCTCAAGGATGGTAATCTTACTGGAAACCTTACTACCGCCGATGATTGCGGTAACAGGCTTCGCTGTTGAGTTGAGGACACGATCAATGCTCTGCACCTCATCTTCCATCAAATAACCAAACAGTTTATCGGTAGGAAAGAAACGCGCTATCACAGCTGTGCTAGCGTGCGCTCGGTGCGCTGTTCCAAATGCATCATTGATATAAACATCGCCATTCTCCGCGATTTGTCCGGCAAAAAACTCATCGCCGGCTTCCTCTTCCTTGTAAAAACGAAGATTCTCCAGCAACAACACATCACCGTTTTGCATAGTGTCAACCGCTGTTTTCACCGTGTCTCCAATGCAATCTTCCGCAAACGCAACCGGGCGACCCAATAATTCCGTCAAGCGCGATAAGACGTGCCTCAAAGAGTACTTAGCTTCAGGACCACCCTTCGGACGACCAAGGTGAGACATTAAAATCACACGGCCTCCGTCATCAGACACGCGCTTAATCGTCTTCAACGCTGCGCGAATGCGTGTATCATCGGTGACCACAAATTGCTCGTTCAACGGAACATTAAAATCAACACGAATGAGAGTGCGTTTGCCTTGAAATGAATAGGAGTCAACCTGATAAGCCATGGGAGAAATTTTCGGCAAATGTACACCGCCATAGCCCACCATTTCAATGGTGGGCTGAGTGAAGCGGAGTAACGCAAAGCCCACCATTGAAATGGTGGGCTACACATCACAGTTTTGCCAACGGATTGAGCAACCCGCGATAATCTTTCAACTCCATTTTGATCGAGCCAACTAGGATTTCAGCCTCGGCAAGCACCGGGATATGATTCATATCGTCGGTAATCCAAACGGTGAGATCGTCATCATCTTTAAACACACGGCCTTTTTGAATCACGGGCACAAACTTCATACAACGGAATTTTCCGGCGTCAATGGTAATAGTTTCCTTACCGATATACTTCATGCCGAGCGGGTGGATTTCATCATCGACTAACGTCTGAATGGTGAATACATCGCCTACGCGGGCGTTAGCAAACGACATCGTGCGGGCGTAATAGAACGCGCTGAGCATATCCTGCACAAAGGCGGGCGACTTGTATCCCTCGCCCTTCATGTTCTTAAAGCCGCGACGGTCTTGATAGAAAATGTAATCCTGGTTTATGCGGTATCCACCTTCATCACAATTTCTCAAGAAACGATAGGGGAACATACCCACTTGGTCCATATAGGTTTCGTAGTGGTCGCGCACTTTGAAAAACCAGTCAACCGATCCTTCACTGCGGCCTGTGCCAACGATGCGGTAAGCACGTCTTCCGGCGAACTGGAAAGGACTCTCTTCCACGCGCAACTCTGCGGTTCCGGCATCAAAAAAACCATAGTGAATGCGATAGGATAAATATTCACCTACCGTGAAGGCCTGATTCGGCACAGTGCGATAGCCCTGATCGGGCAGTTGCTCAACGTTAGCTTTAACAGGTTTGATTTGGGCGTGCACCGACGATAATCCAATCGTCAATGCAACAAGAACAAGAATCTTCTTCATGACATAGGCGCATTCAAGGCCTATGCCAAACGTGATTAGTCTTCAATTGTTGCGATGCACTTCAGCTCGATGGCAATCGGTGATGGGAGGGCATTAATCTCGACGGTGGTGCGACACGGCTGCG
>CANHYZ010000175.1 GCA_947464885.1 Flavobacteriales bacterium | reverse complement strand
GTTAGTAAGGTTGACCCGAAAGAGTTGGCTAAGTCTCAGGCAACATTCGTGTTCGGTCAGATGAACGAGCCACCCGGAGCACGCGCTCGCGTTGCTCTTTCAGGTCTTACAGTAGCAGAGTATTTCCGCGATGGCGATGAGAAGTCAGGCGGTCGTGATATCCTTTTCTTCATCGATAACATCTTCCGTTTCACTCAGGCAGGTTCTGAGGTGTCGGCTCTTTTGGGTCGTATGCCATCGGCGGTAGGTTACCAGCCAACCCTGGCCACAGAAATGGGTGTCATGCAAGAGCGTATTACTTCTACCAAGCGCGGTTCGATTACCTCCGTTCAGGCCGTTTACGTTCCTGCGGATGACTTGACCGACCCTGCTCCGGCTACAACCTTCGCTCACTTGGATGCTACAACCGTATTGAGCCGTAAAATTGCTGAGTTGGGTATCTATCCTTCTGTGGATCCACTCGATTCTACTTCTCGAATTCTTACTCCTCAAGTCGTTGGTGAAGAACACTACCGCTGCGCGCAGCGCGTGAAGTTGATTCTTCAGCGTTATAAGGAATTGCAAGATATTATCGCCATCCTGGGTATGGATGAATTGTCGGAAGAGGATAAGCTTTCTGTATTCCGCGCCCGTAAAGTGCAGCGCTTCCTGTCGCAGCCTTTCCACGTGGCAGAGCAGTTCACCGGCATCAAGGGTACCCTTGTTCCGATTGAGGACACCATCAAAGGCTTCAACATGATTCTTGATGGTCACTGCGACGATATTCCTGAATCAGCGTTCAACATGAAAGGAACCATCGAAGAGGCCATCGAAGCAGGTAAGAAAATGTTGGCAGAAGCTGCAGCACGTTAATCCTTGAATAGCCATGAAAGTTGAAATCATCACACCAGAGCAAACCCTTTTTGAAGGTGAAGGCTCGATGGTATCGTTGCCGGGTAGCGATGGCGGTCTCGGTGTCCTCAACAATCACGCACCGCTGATTTCTTCTTTGAAGAAAGGTGTAGTGCGGGTAAAGGATAGTGGCGGAAAAGAACATCGTTTCGAGGTAAAGGGCGGAACGGTTGAAGTGTTCAAGAACAAAGTAACTATCCTGGCAGAATAACCTGCAAATGGAATAATATAGAAAGGCCGACATCCATTGTCGGCCTTTTTTATTGATTATCAATCGAATAAAATTCCATGGGGATGTATCCAAATCACTGTTCATTCCGTACAAACAGGCTCAATGACTCTCCGGACTGCAAAGACCGTGAACGAGCCATGCAACATTTGAACCTGTGCACCGTCTGATACTATATACCTTTGCCTCTCAAACCGAAAGGCGAAAAACCACCCGGGGTATGGCTATACTCAGAATCATGATGTGTCTTTGGTTATGCGTTGCGGCTTCAGCTGTGAATGCACAATCGGCCACAACCGGCACGGATTTCTGGTTCGGCTTTTTCGAGAATAGTACCGATGGTCCGGAAGATGTGTTGGCCGTGACCATAACGGCAGCGACAGCCACATCGGGCGTGGTGAGTATTCCCGGACAAGACTGGCAACAATCCTTCTACGTTAGTGCTTCTGGAAGTACGGTGGTAGAGATCCCACAGCTTGCCGGTGAGGTCGAAACCGAACAGTTCCTAGATAATCGTGCGATTCATTTGGAGTCGAATGCACCGGTATCCGTATTTGCTGCCAATTATGCTCAAAGCAGTGGCGACGCAACACGCGTTCTTCCTACACCGTTATTGGGCACGAAGTACATTGCAGCAAGCTATGCCGGCCTGAGCGGATCCGGTTCGCAGCTCCTGATTGTCGGAACGGAGAATGGAACGGAAGTTCAGATTACACCGAGTGTTACAACCTCAGCAGGAAATGCCGCAGGTGTTGCATTCATCATTCAGTTGGAAGCGGGACAATGTTACCGACTCGTTGCATCAGGCACAGGCGATTTGACGGGAACACAATTGCTGGCTACCTCGGCAAGCGGCAAGTGCAGACCATTTGCTGTTTTTGGCGGAGCTGTCTGCGCGAATATTCCCGCAACATGCTTTCAAGCATGCGATCATTTGTTTGAGCAGTTGTATGATTTGGATAAGTGGGGTACTACCTATATCACAACACCTTTTGGTTTTGCTATCGACCCGAATTATGCCGGTATAACGGCGCCGCGATACACCTACCGCATCCTTGCGGCCGAGAACGGTACAAACATCCTCATTGATGATGTAACGGCGATTGTCCTTCAGTCCGGACAATTTCAGGAATATACGAATGAGACTATCCCGCATTTCATCCAGGCCGACCGCCCCATTCAGGTGGTTCAGTACATGCAGGGAATTTCCTGTGGAGGAAATGGTGATCCCGCTATGATTGTGCTGGATGATGTTTCTTCCCACACGACCTCCGCCGTAATTGAGGCCGGAGATGTGGGCGCAATCGACGTTCACTACGTCAATGTCGTTATCAGCGCAGATGGTTTGGGTGCGTTTTCTCTCGATGGCGTCACCATTCCGGTGGCGCAGTTTCAACCCATTGGTGCTCAGGACGGCTTTTGGACGGCAAGTTTCGAGCTGACTTCAGGCCAGCATCTCTTGGAATGTGCAGCCGGTTTCAACGGTATTCAATATGGCCACTCAGGTAATGGCATCATTACAGCAAGCTATGCCGAGAGTCTTCCTGTCGTTAAAACCATCCCGGTTTTGAACTTTGAGCAGAGTCTTTGCACCAATGCGGCTTCAAGCTTGCAAGTGCCGGCCAACTATACATCACCGCGTTGGTATTACGCTAACGAAACAGCGACATTGCTTTCAACGGCGAATCCACTAGCCTTGACACCGCCTATTCAAAATGCCATTTATGAATTGCATGCTGAAGATGTGCTTTCCGGTTGTGTCGATACGTTTTATTTTAACGTTGCCTCGCCTGATCCAATCCCGATTACAGTCTCACAAGATCAGCTCAGCGTTTGTTCTTTCGAACAGGTAACACTCACCGCTAACGCTCTTCCGACAACAGCAATCTATGAATACACCTGGCTTCCCGAGGGTGTTGTTGTGAATGGAGATGCTTCTATGATTAGCGTCCAAGCTGAAGAAAATGCGACGTATCAGGTGATGGTTTCAACTATCGGAGGATGCGCTCAAACAGTTGAGAATTACGCTTTGGTTGTAACGCCCGGCACTGTGGCTTCATTCGAAGTACTCGAAGAGAATATTAGGTTGTGCGAAGGTCAGTCAGTTGATTTGAACGTGGAGACAGAAGAGGTCATCTGGAATGACAACTTTGATCCGGCCATTTCCTGGGGTGATTGGCAAAGTATCCTCGGTGGTGTGGAAAGTAATGTTTGCGGAACGGTAGGCGGAAATGGTCTGTATTTCAATGGAAGCTTTCCACGCGAGGCGATTACGCAGCCATTGAATTTGACCGGTGGTGCTACGGTTTATTTTTCTTTGAAAATTGCCAATGGAACAGCGCCCTGTGATGACGCTGAGCCAGGTGATAATGTTACACTGGCCTACTCTGTGGCCAACGGTCCGTGGATTACGATAGAGACATTCTATGAATCTGCTTTCCCTGATTTTGAAGCGTTGGCCGTGGTCCTTCCTCTGGCAGCATGGAATGCAGACACGCGTATACGCTGGCGTCAAAGCGGATCTTACTCTTCCAACCAGGATAACTGGGTGTTAGAAGACGCCTATGTTGGGCAAATCGCTACGGCTTCTTTCAATTATGCATGGTCACCCACTGCAGGTTTATCCGGCATATTCGGTGAAACCGTTACAGCAACGCCTGCGCAAAGTGTATGGTATGAGGTAACCACGGTTGATCCTTCAACGGGATGTGATTACGTTGATTCTGTATTTATCGATATCGGCCCACTGTTCACGCTGACCATGACACCGGCAACAACTGTTTGCAATCAACAGGACGTGCTGCTTACGGCTATTCCTGATGAAGCGGGTATTTACACTTACACATGGTCACCTACGGTTAATCTGCAAGGGGCTTTCACCTTCAATCCAACTGCTGATGTGTCGCAATCGGAAACCTATTCCGTTGACGTGGTTTCGGATTATGGATGCACTGCACAAGGTCAGGTGATCATCACACTGGGTTCTGTTTTTGAATTGAATTTGGAGGCTGTGGATGATTCCATTTGTGCCGGTGAATTGGTACAAGTGGAGGCCTTGCTTGCAGGACAGACAGACGGTATTACGTTGACTTGGACCGGTGATCCGACAATCAGCAACACGCAGTCACCCGCCATTTCGGCGAGTCCGCAGCAAGATGTTACGCTGATTTGTCTGGCTGAACAAGCGGGCACGGGCTGTTCCGTAACCCGCGATATTGTGATTGATGTGACGCCTTCATTTAATGTCACTCTCATACCAACGTTGATAGAAACCTGCGAGGCAACCGGAACTCCCGTTGAAGCCGGCGTGAGTTTATCTGAAGCGGTGAGCTGGAATTGGAGCCCTGGAACATGGGTGGCAGATTCTACCCAGGCCAATACTATACTGGTGTCTGAGTCATCGGGAGTGTTGACTGCTACCGCCACCACAGCCTCAGGTTGTTCGGCTGATGCGTCGATTCAAATAGAAGTTTCCCCGTTGATTACGGATTTGGGGCCGGATATCGGCCTCTGTATCGGAGAAAGCGCAGAGCTTGCGGTGGATTGGCCTTCGAGTTTTTCGGTGACATGGAGCACGGGAGCAACAGGAAGCGCGCTCACGGTGAATGCGTCTGATGTTTACACGGTGGAAGTGATTGCTCCCGATGGATGTACTTCAAGGGATACGCTTGAAGTAATCGTTTATGATTATCCGGAACTTGACCTAGGACCTGATACCTCGTTTTGTGCCGGTGAAGAGCTTCGATTAACGGCCTCTGACCCGGGATTGGACTACCTGTGGAATACAGGGCAGCTGTCGCGGCAAATCGATGTAACCGAAGGCGGAATCTATGCCGTGGAAGTCACCAACGGGTATTGTTTTGTCTATGACTCTATCGAAATCACGGTAAATCCGCTGCCTGTGCAGCCGTTTCTTTCGGAGTATACAACTTGCTTTGAGGCTGCCGTTGAGCCCTATTATCTCGATGCAAAAAACCAGGGAAGTACCTATGTCTGGAGCAATGATTCAACGGCCCGATTAATTGCGATAGACAGTCCCGGAAACTATCAGGTGTGGATTACCACTGCAGAAGGTTGCTCACAAGAGTTTGAAACCGCGGTTGAGCAGGAGTGCTTGGAAGCCGTTTATGTTCCTACTTCTTTTACGCCGGATGGCGATGGAATCAACGATGCCTGGTTTGTATACGGCGTTGATATCGTCAATTTTCAGGTGCAGATCTACAATCGATGGGGTGAACTCTTTTTTG
>CANHYZ010000174.1 GCA_947464885.1 Flavobacteriales bacterium | reverse complement strand
TTTGAAGAAGCTATTGCTCTGCTCAAAGCCTTAAGGGTGAAACACAAGCTTAATGATGAAATCGAATTTCAGTTACAGCAAGCCTATGACCGCTACCTGCGTCATATCCGAGTGGAAGCTGCCAAACGAGTGCAACAACATGAATACGAGCAGGCCATTGAGCTCGTCGACAACTACTGCGAAAGCGCAGTGTGCAGTGCTGAAGCAAAAGAATTACGACAGGAAATCCGTGCAGGGTATTTCAGTGAAACAGCAGAACGACTCGCTGCAGCTATGCGCGCCAAGGAAGACGAGCCCAGTAAAATCTACCATCAACAATTGATGGCATTGGCCGATATTCAACCCGAACGCTTCAAAGAGCTGGATGGCCGCTACCAGCAGTATAAGGTTGATCGTCTCATGGAGAAGGCCCGCATTGAACGCGATAAACGCAATTTTTGGGAAGCCTATAGCCTGTTGCGCACATCCGAGCAATTGTACGGAGTCAATACCGGTGAACTCAAATCACTGAAAGAAGAACTATTCAAGAAAATCGTCCACCAGGAAATCGCCGAAGAGAAGAAATACAGGCCGCACCTGAACTCCTTCGAATTCGGACCGGAAGGGTTTTCCAATGAAATTCCACTGCGTGACATTCAAGTCTATAATCCTGCTGCGATTTATCTGGGATTCTCCGCCGGACTTTATTTCAAGTATAACCATGGCCCCATCAATGACCAAAAAGGATACGCCGTGCGGTCGGACGTGATCGGCTTGCGCATGCGTTATATCCATTTCCCGAGCACCTTTACCATTCAAAACGACTTGATTCCGGAGCTTGAAGGACATTTAGTTGAAGCCGGTGCTGATGGTGTTTTGATGCGGATTTTCCACTACAACGTTAGTGCTGTCTACAATGAGTCCTCACATATCAGCGGCCCCATGGGAATGAGCACATCTGTCGGGCTGCGTTTACCCATCCGCAGTTTGGCATTTGGCGTTGATGGTAGGTACTTCAACAATTTTGACAACTACACCGCTATCAATACGGTTTTTTACGTCCACGGCAAGTTGGATTTTCGGCGCGATTATTCCCGTGCCGATAAGCGAAGGGTACGCGCACGTCTCCGCGAGTTTTGAGCATTAGAGGTTCGAAAACATCCGCTTGAATAGTACATCGGTTGGAGCTTATTTTGGCTAATTTGCGCTCGTAAAACAGCACATGCTATGAATTATCTTGATTTCGAAGAACCTATCAAAGAGCTTCACACCCAGATTGAGAAGTTGAAGGAGAGTGAAAAGAAAGCCGGCGTTGATATGTCAGCAGCTATCCATGAGCTCGAAGAAGCCGCCGAAAAGAAAGTGCAAGAGATCTACGGCAATCTCGATTCATGGCAGCGCGTGCAGGTGAGCCGTCACCCCGACCGTCCATACACTTTGCAATACATCGAGCATATCACCGGTGGAAACTGGATTGAGCTGCACGGCGACCGCACCGTAAAGGACGATAAGGCCATGGTGGGAGGCTTCGGTTTTATCGATGACATGAGCGTCATGTTTATCGGCCAGCAGAAAGGCAACACCACCAAACTCCGTCAATACCGCAACTTCGGTATGGCCAACCCCGAGGGTTATCGCAAAGCTCTGCGCCTGATGAAACTGGCGGAGAAATTCAATAAGCCCATTATTACCTTAATTGATACGCCCGGGGCATTTCCGGGACTTGAAGCCGAAGAACGCGGACAAGGTGAGGCCATAGCGCGCAACCTGTTTGAGATGATGAAACTGCAGGTACCGGTTATCTGCATCATCATTGGCGAAGGAGCATCCGGCGGAGCACTCGGTATCGGTATCGGTGATCGTGTGATGATGTTGGAAAACACCTGGTACTCTGTGATTTCACCCGAATCGTGCTCCTCGATTTTGTGGAGATCATGGGATCACAAAGTGACTGCTGCCAAAGCACTCAAGCTCACCGCAGAAGACATGCACACCAACAAGCTCATCGACGGCATTATCCGCGAACCACTGGGCGGCGCGCATACCAATCCGACGGAAACATTCGATACTGTGAAGGAAGTCATCAAGACTGAATTAACGGCACTCCTGAAAATAGATGCAGCCACTCGCACACGCCAACGTCAGGATAAATTCTGCGCGATGGGGGTTGTGGTGGGAGCGTGATGGATTTTGCTGAGGTTATTTCTCGCAAAGACCGCAAAGGGAGATACACGCAAAGACCGCAAAGTGGGGCAAACGGAAACAACTCAGAGAAAGGACAGCATTCTCTGCGTGTATATCCCTCTGCGGTCTTTGCGAGAAATCACTCGTTTGCGAGAAATCATTCGTGTACGAGAAATCATTCGTTTATGAAAAAACTACCCTCTCAATATCTCTCTCGAAATCACCAGCTTTTGAATCTCGCTGGTTCCCTCGCCTATCGTACACAACTTGGAGTCGCGATAGAATTTCTCTACCGGAAAATCTTTGGTATAACCGTAGCCACCGAATATCTGAACGGCTTCCGTAGCACAACGAACCGAGACCTCTGAGGCGTAATACTTCGCCATAGCAGACTCCTTCGTCATCCTCATTTTATTGTTCTTCATATACGCCGCCTGATAGAGCAACGCCTCCGCTGCCTGGATTTCTGTTTCCATGTCAGCGAGTTTGAAAGCAATTGCCTGGAAGTTGGCAATAGGCTGACCAAACTGCTCGCGCTCCTTGGCGTATTTCACCGCAGCTTCGAAAGCGCCCTTGGCTATACCCAAGGCGAGCGCACCAATGCTGATGCGACCTCCGTCGAGGATCTTCATCGCCTGTTGGAAGCCCTTCCCTACTTCACCGCAAATCTGGCTCTTGTGAACGCGACAATTGTCGAAGATGAGCTCTGCGGTTTCGCTGGCGCGCATACCGAGTTTGTTCTCTTTCTTTCCACCCGAAAAACCGGGAGTTCCGCGCTCGATGATGAACGCTGTAATACCGTGTGAATCGAGCAGGTCGCCCGTGCGGACCAGTACCACCGCTACCTCACCGGAGATACCGTGTGTGATCCAATTCTTGGTGCCATTGATGACCCAATAGTCGCCATCCTGAACAGCAGTGCACTTCATGCGCATGGCATCGCTGCCGGTATTGGCCTCAGTGAGTCCCCAGGCGCCAATCCATTCGCCTGAAGCGAGTTTGGGCAAATATTTTTGTTTCTGTTCTTCGTTGGCAAACTCGAGAATGTGATTGGTGCAAAGCGAATTGTGAGCAGCCACAGAAAGACCCACGGAACCACACACTTTAGCTACTTCTTCAATCACCGAGATATATTCAAAATAGCCCAGACCTGAGCCACCGTATTCTTGAGGAACAAGCACGCCCATCAGGCCGAGCTCTCCCATTTTACGAAACACTTCGCGAGGAAATTCTTGTGATTCGTCCCATGTCATGACATGCGGACGTATTTCTTTTTCAGTAAAATCACGCACCATTTGTGCGATCATCAACTGATTTTCTGATTTTTCAAAGTTCATTGCTTTGCGTAAATAAGATTTCTGTTGTGATTAAATGAACAGTTCGTTCATCTGAACAGTTCATTAAAAGCGTGCAAAAGTAGTGACGTGGGATGTAAAGGGCACCATGCGCTCCATTCCTTTCAAGAAACTTAACTCGACAAGAAACTGAAACATCGCTACTTCGGCTCCGGCCATTTGAACAAGCCGTGCCGCTGCTTCCGCCGTGCCTCCGGTTGCCAGCACATCGTCGTGGATCAACACACGCATTCCCGGTTTTAAGGCATCCTTATGCACTTCAATTGCACTGCTGCCGTACTCCAAATCGTAATTCACCGTGTGGCACTCGCGCGGTAGTTTGCCCTTTTTACGCACCATCACGAATGGAATACCCAGTCGAAGTGAAAGCGGCACTGCCAACAAAAAACCGCGGCTTTCCAAACCGACAATCGCCTGAATATTCAATCCACGGCACTCCTCCACCATCTTGTCAAGGATATCATTGAGTAAATGGGGATCCTGAAAAATGGGGGTGATGTCTTTGTAAACGATTCCCGGCTTCGGAAAATCATGCACATCCACCATGGCTTCTTTGATTCGTTGGTCGAGATTCATAGCGGCAAAAGTCAACGAACTTCGATGTAATCCCTAATCTTATCATAGGTTTTTTCATCGATCAGCAAACACTTTTTCAGGTCAGCTGCTATCTTGAATCCACCATGCTTGTGACGATAGCTGATGAAGCCCTTGGCTTGTGTTGCGGAGAAATAGGGATGCTTGAGCAACCGTTCCAACGTAACCGTGTTTGGATTGAACCGCTCCACCCACGCGGTGTCCAGCACTAAAAACGGTCGCAAAGTGTCTAGTTTTTCCGGGGTCATGCGATAAACCTCCAGCAATTGATCGACGCTAATAAACCCGCCAAGGCCGTCGCGATACTCCACAATCTTTCGCGCCAGCCAAGGACCGATAGCGGGCAGATTGCGCAAGTCGATGGTATCGGCCGAATTGAGTTCGACAATCCGACTCTTGCGATAAGCCGGTGTGTATGGCGCACGATCAGACGGTTTGAGCGAATCACCATTCCGCTCAAAACTGCGCTTTGCATACCGGCGCCCGCTGTAATCATCTTCCTTTTCAAATTCACTGCGCTGTTGAGGGGTTTGCGCATCGATTGAATCCGCAGCAAAAACAACGTTATGATAGACAATGGGCAGTTTAGGCTTGGTGCAGACGTGCGCATACCAGCGCATGCCAATGGCCAACGCAAACAACACCATCAGCATCGACAGCGCCTGAAGTTCACGACGCGTGAACTCCAACCACACCTTCCATTCACGGGGGTTGTATTCCATGAGGCAAAGGACAGGTGCCATGGCATCCTATCCTATTCCTCATGGGCATAACTTATTGGAATATTATATTTACGAAAGTCCGCTGATCACACCATTGGCATCGATGTCCATGCCTTCACTGGCGGGCACAACAGGCAGTCCGGGCATACGCATCATATCGCCCAGGATGGGGATGATGAAGCCTGCTCCGACGGCAAATTCGAACTCTCGCACGGTGACGGTAAAGCCTGTGGGGCGACCGATTTTCGATTCGTCGTCGCTAAATGACTTCTGTGTTTTTGCCATACAAACGGGCAAACCTGCCAGACCCAATTTATCGATAATCTTCAAATCGCTTTCAGCATCCTTTGAGAAATTGACTGCGTCGGCACCGTAGATTTCTTTGGCAATACGCGTAATCTTTTCTTTTACCGGCATCGACCAATCATAGAGTGGTTTGAACGCGTTCTTACCCGATTCGATTTCGCCTACCACTGCATTAGCAAGATCCTTCATTCCCTCACCGCCTTGAGCAAAGCCACGCGCCACGACCGCCTTCACGCCAA
>CANHYZ010000173.1 GCA_947464885.1 Flavobacteriales bacterium | reverse complement strand
CAGATAGAGTTCATCACTGCTATAGCCTGCGAGTTTAGCGCGATCGTAATCAACTAGGGCTGCGGTCAAATGTCCGAGCTTGTGGTGGATGTTGGCTCTGCAAAAGAGAGCATCTGCTGAACGATCTGTTGTAACGGCAACACCCACAGCGGCGAGGGCTTCATCGTAACGACCTGCGGAGTAATGTGCCTGGGCAATTTCGAGCGGTGTTTGAGCTTCTGCGCGAAATGAGACAAGCAGTGTCAGTGTAAAAAGGAACAGGATGGATTTCATGTCATGGCTTTTTACGGGACTGCCCTAAAAAAGGTTCAACAAAAAAGCCGCTTTAGAAGCGGCTTTTTCTAAAATCAAATTTGCTTGATTTTTATTTTTTGTCCAACAGCTAGCTTGTTTTCTTTCAAGCCTTTGTTGAGGTGTTTAATGTCATTTACGGTGACGCCTTTCGCTGAGGCAATCTTGGTAAGGGTATCGCCTTTTTGTACGGTGTAGTACTTGTACTTTGGTTCAGCGGATTTAGCCGGAGCGGTTGCTTTCTCTGTCTTTACCTCGGCTGTTGCTTTGGTTTCGGCTGATTCACGATAGTTCTCCTCTTCGCCGGACTCCTTGTTCTCCTTTGCAACGGGTGTTTCCTCCGGAGTTGAAGTTGCGGGTTTCTTTTCCTCGTAGATGACCTTCTTCGTCTTGGCCTGAACTTTCAGGGATTGACCGGGCACGATGCGTGAGGATTTGATTGTATTCCACTTTCTCAAATCGGCAAGCGAGACGTTGTATTTATCGGCAATCGAGCCGAGTGATTCGCCTTTGCGCACTTTGTGTGTTTTCCAAGTAGTTTCCCACACAACCTTGCCTTCGCTTCCTTCGGGTACCGTGTTGGCCGTGCTGGCTACGAGTTCAGGCTCGAAGCGCTTGATTTCACTTTGTGCATAGACCACATCTTCATTGGCCATGTATAGACCGACCTTAGAAACAGGCAGAATGAGGTAATGCTTTTGGCCGTTCTCGGGAATTTCCTTCAGCTTGTAGGTGCCATTGAGGAAGGCAATGTCTTCAACAGGCATATCGATCACCTGGGCGAGTGCCTTGAAATCGACGCGTTTGGATACGCCAACAGTGTCTGTTTCGAAGAAAGTAATCAGTGGTTTTTTCGGATAAATATTGTATTCCGAAGCGTAGTTCATGACATAGTTAACCGCGATGAATGCCGGTACATAGCCTTGTGTTTCTTTGGGCAGGAAAGCCTTGATAGCCCAGAAATCCTTTTTGCCTCCGGAACGGCGAATGGCTTTGTTAACGTTGCCCGGGCCACTGTTGTAGGCCGCGAGTGCCAGTTCCCAGTTGCCGAACGTTTTGTACAGTGACTTCAAATAGCGACAGGCGGCGTCGGTTGATTTGTATGGGTCGAAGCGCTCGTCTTGATAGCTGGAAACATCCAATCCGTACATTTTACCTGTTCCGACCATGAACTGCCACAAACCGCCAGCACCTGCGCGTGAAATGGCAACAGGGTTAAGGGCTGACTCCACGATGGAGAGGTATTTCATTTCCAGTGGAATTTCATACTTCGCCAGGTATTCTTCAATCATCGGGAAGTAGAGTTCCGACATGCCGAGTACTTTGGTGGAAATATCGCGGCGACGGGCGGCATAGAGGTCAATGAAGCCCTGCACGGTGGAGTTGTAGACCAGATTGAATGGAGTATTGCGATCCAGCACGGCTAGGCGGCTAGAGACGACTTCCGAAGTGAAAGCCGGAACGGTTTCAGGGGAATAGCCGAAGGCGTTGAGCAAACACGCATCTGCACTGAAGCAGTAGTGATTGAGATACCCGGCTACAAGAATATTGTCGATTTCAGCGAGTTCGGGATCATCCGGGCGAAGGCTGAGCGGTGGATTCACCGGCAACGAGTCTTTGACCGATTCAGCCACACCGGTCAGTGCGCTGAATAAAGCCATACAAGCAAAGATGTACTTTTTCATGATCTCCTAAGTTTAGCGTTGGAACGGGGAATCACAAAATTTCAACCCGTCGTGTTACAACTCCGATAAAGCCCACAAATTGTGGAAATCCTGCGGATGAAAAACACGCGTCCTCGGAGTTTTTCAACATTGTACTGCGTATTGAAAGCGCAGCGCAACGATAAGTTTACGAAAGCGCTCCTTATTTAGTTTCGCTCTTTTCAGGAGCGTCTTGATTTTCTCCTTTGCTGGCATCCTTGAATTCCTTCACGCCACGACCCAAGCCTTTCATGAGTTCGGGGATTTTCTTTCCTCCGAAAAAGAGTAATACTACGGCCAGGATAAGAATGATTTCGGTTGGTCCAAATTTTCCCATGATGATGTGTGTTTGTCCCTAGCGGGGCGTCAAAGATAATGAGCGAACATCCACTTCAGCCGTTTTTAGCATTTATCTTACAATCATGTTGTCGATGAGACGCACCTCACCGAGGTAACAGGCCACTAAAAAGACGCAGGGTTTTTCAATTTTTGTGGTGAGGGGCTTAAAGGTATTGGCCTCAACAAGTTCGAAGTACTCGAGTTTGAGCTCGGGAATCTCAGCCAAGGCGGACCGCGCTTCCTCAAGGATTGCGGCAGGAGCAGATTGGTTCACTTGCCCGACGGCACGCAGCAGAATGCGGCTGATGTTGGTAGCGATTTCTAATTCCTGTGCGTTCAGGCGTTGATTACGACTGCTCATGGCCAGTCCGCTGCTCTCGCGAATAGTCGGGGCCGCCACAATGTGAATCGGGAGCTGTTCCTCTTGTACCATACGTCGGATGAGCGCCAGTTGTTGAAAGTCCTTTTCACCAAAGAACGCTTGATCGGCTTTGACGGCTTCGAACAGTTTTTTGACGATGGTTAAAACGCCGTCGAAATGTCCGGGGCGGTAAAAGCCCTCCAGACTATTGGACAGCGCGCCGTAATCCCAGTGACCCTTGTCGCCGGTAGGGTACATTTCCGCTACCGATGGACAGAATGCGGCGTCGCAGTCTGAGGCAGAGAGTTTCTCCAAATCCTCTCGCAGCGTGCGGGGGTATTTCTCTAAATCCGACGCATTGTTGAATTGGGTGGGGTTGACGAAAATAGAAGCGACCACCACGTCGCAATGAGCCTTTGCCAGCGTAATCAGTGACTGATGACCGGCGTGTAAAGCGCCCATTGTGGGCACAAATCCGACGCTTCGACCCTGTTTATGCTGTTCTTCGACCCATGTGTTGATGTCGCTAATATGTTCGAATACAGTGATTGACAAGCTTTTTAGAAAAAATGTGAGGGACCAAATGTAATCCTTTGAAAAATTAAAGGAAATTTTATTACTATCTTTGCACACGCTTTCAGCAGAACCTTTTAATTACAGCATGAGCAATAAAACGAAAATCTTATACGTCTCCCAGGAGATTCTTCCTTTTACGCCTGAAACCCCAACCGCTCAAAATAGTCGCTCACTTCCACAAGCCGTCCACGAAGGTGGAAAAGAAACCCGGATCTTTATGCCCCGGTATGGTAAAATCAACGAGCGCCGTCATCAATTACACGAAGTGATCCGTTTGAGCGGAATGAATTTGATTATTGATGATACCGACCACCCCCTGATTATCAAGGTGGCCAGCATTCCTCAGATCAGACTTCAGGTTTATTTCATTGATAACCAAGAGTTTTTCCACCGTAAGGCGATGTTCCACGACGAGGACAATACCATGTTCCCGGACAACGACATGCGCATGATTTTCTTTACGAAAGGGGTGTTGGAAACGGTAAAAAAACTGGGTTGGACACCTGACATTATCCACTGTCATGGTTGGTTTACATCGCTGATGCCATTGTATGTAAAGCAGCTTTACAAGCGCGACCCGCACTTTGCGGACACCAAGATTGTGACTTCCCTATACGAAGACGTATTTGATGGCACACTCGATAACAAGGTGGCTCAGAAGATTTCGTTTGACGGAATCAGCATGGATGAGATGACTCAGCTCAAGAAGCCGGATTACCTCAACCTTGCTAAACTGGCACTTCAGCATTCCGATGGAGCCATTATCGCAGAGTCAGGAGTAAATCCTGCACTGGAGGCTTATTGCAATGAAATGGATGTTCCGGTATTAAAGCCCTACGCTGAAATGGATCAGCTGGCAGCGGTGGATGAGTTTTATGATTCAGTGGTATTGGGAAAGCACGAGCTCGTTGATTAATCAGAATTACCAGTATATCAAGAATAGACAAAGCCTCAAGCAATTGGGGCTTTTTGTCGTTTTAGCCGCCTTTGTGCTCAACGGGTGCAAACGCCCGGAGGAATCGTTGGGTGAAGGCATACAACCCGGTGATGATCGTTTACGCGCGGTGGTGACCGATTCGGTTGCCTTGAGTGTTGTGACGGAGCGGGTTGATTCCTTGCGAACGGATTTATTCGCCAACGTTCTTGTCGGGAATTACATCGATGATGTGTTGGGAAGTGTGAAATCCCGGGGTGTGATGCAGTTTGCACCTGACGCATCGATTGATTCGGTTCCGGCCAATCGTCAAGTCTATGCGGTCGAGCTGGAATTGGCCTATCAGCCTGAAGCTTACGGCAATAATACTCCCATGTTTTTTCAGGTGCAGCGCTTAATGGAGCGAATTGATTTGGATTCGTCGTATTACTCCAATCACCTGCCGGCAAGGGATTATCAGAATCTTATTCTTCCGGGGCAGGAAACACACGTTACGCGCTCAGAGTATGCCCCAACGCTATCCACCGGCACACCGGAGTACCTCAAACTTAAATTAAGTCCGGCGTTTGGCCAATTCCTATTGGCCAGTGATAGTGCGCTAACGAACTTTGATGCGTTTGCGGATTATTTCAACGGACTCGTGGTTAGTTCTTCCACTGCGGACGGTCGTGTAGTGAGTTTTTCCACTATCAACTCGAAAATGACGGTGTATTACCGCTACCCCGGTGAGAATCGTTTGCAGCTGGGAGCTTACACATTCAAGTACACGTCGTCATGCGAGGCCTTTTCGGTAATTGAGCAACAGTATTTTGGAGGGTCGCTGGCAGCTTTAACTGCATCTAATCCGGTGCAAGCCACACAAACAGCCTACTTGCAAGGCGGTGGTGGAACCCGTGTCGATGTTGATCTGGCTGACGTAATGTGGTTACGTGAAGTGCCAAATGTGACCATCAACAAGGCCGAGTTGGTCGTGCCTTATGACGCAGATACCAAGTTCAAACCGCTGGACAGCCTGACGCTGGTTTATGAAAAGGAGCCTGATGTATTTGTGCTAACTGCGGATTACGCACGCAACAGCGGCGGAAACTACCGCAAGGCCCCGGGTTATTATCGATTCAACATCACCAATCATGTTCAAAGTTTATTGGTTGGAGAATTGACCAATACGCGCGTGAAGTTAGTGGCGAATCCACGAGTT
>CANHYZ010000172.1 GCA_947464885.1 Flavobacteriales bacterium | reverse complement strand
GGAGAGGAAGTGAATCTCTAGTGACAAATGACTAGTGACTAGTGGCTAGTGGCTAGTGGCTAGTGGCTAGTGGCTAGTGGCTAGTGGCTAGTGGCTAGTGGCGAAAAAAACGAGGAAACGTAATCGAGTTGCCCAAAATTATCCGATAACTTTTAATTATTTATTCGTGCATTCGTGTCCAATCCGGTACATGCAAAAAAATCATTCGTGCATTCGTGTCCAATCTGGCACAAGCAAAAAATCATTCGTGCATTCGTGGCCAACTACCGCAGATATGCCACAAAGTGTTTCTCCACAACACTGCTTAAAGCCGCAATGTTAAGGTGATCACTGACCTCGGCGGCGTCGCGCACACTGCCATCCTTCATGAGAATGCGAATCACATCATACTGACTGTTGTATGCGCGATTATCGACACTCGAATGAATGACGAAATAAGCGGCCTCCTCATTCGAAAAACCATACTTCGCAGCCACGCGATCAATCTCACTGTTTACCCGATTCGGAGTAAACGGATCACGTTGGATCTCGATTTTGAACAAACTGCGATTCACCAAGTGTGAGGCCAGCATAGACAGCACACGATCCTCATGTTGCTGCCACACTTTCAGAGCTGCGGCAATATCAAAGTCATCCAACGCTGCGTAATAGCCCAGCGCAGCGGGATCCCCCTCCAAATCACTGAGCGTAACCTTATGATACAGAAAATGGCGCAACGCAGGGGAACAGTGCAACTCAACTCCGGAGCGCGCAAGTTCCTGTGCACGACGCAACGCATTGACAAGCATGAATTCGGCGCTCAATACCGTTTTGTGCAGATAAACCTGCCAATACATGAACCGACGCGCGACAATAAATTTCTCGATGCTGTAAATACCCTTCTCTTCCACCACAAGCTGATCATCGACCACATCGAGCATTTTCAAGATGCGCTCACTTCCGACCTGCCCTTCAACAACGCCGCTGAAAAAACTATCGCGCGCCAGATAGTCGAGACGATCCATATCCAACTGACTACTGACGAGTTGATGAAGAAATCGCTTGTGGTACTGATTGTTGAAAATGGCAATGGCCATCGTAAGGCGCCCTTTGAAATGCTCATTCAACTGCGCCATAATCAGCGACGAAATCTTCTCATGATGCACCTCGCTGGCGATGGTATACTCCAGCGCGTGGCTGAATGGTCCATGTCCGATATCGTGCAACAAGATGGCGCATAAGAGCGCAACCTCCTCTTCATCATCAATCTCATTCCCCTTGAGCCGAAGTTCATCAATCGCGTTCTGCATCAAGTGCATAGCGCCAATGGCATGCTGAAAACGATTATGCAGTGCTCCGGGATACACCATGTGTGAAAGTCCCAGCTGTGCTATTCGTCGCAGACGCTGAAACCACGGGTGATCGATGAGTTCCAGAATGAACGGGTGTCGGATGGTAATGAAACCATACACCGGGTCATTGATGATTTTTCGCCTTGCTTTCAAAGAAATAAATTGAGACCACAAAAATATTCAAGGCAGACATCAGTTAGAGCTTCCTTCCGACATCGTAGATTTGAAACACATAATATATTCCTGCAACCTATGGCAAATGAACGTATCCTTTGGGCTGACGACGAAATAGACCTTTTGAAACCCCATATTTTATTTCTGGAGCAGAAAGGTTACGAGGTGGTTACGGTCAATAACGGCGCCGAAGCCATTGAGAAGGCAAAGGAAAATTTCTTTGACATCGTATTTCTGGATGAAAATATGCCGGGTATTAATGGCCTGACCGCGCTTCAAAGGATCAAAGAATCTGACCCAACTCTTCCCGTGGTAATGATTACCAAGAGTGAAGAAGAGCATATAATGGAGGATGCCATCGGATCCAAAATTGCGGATTACCTCATCAAACCGGTAAACCCTAATCAGATCCTACTTTCACTGAAAAAGAACCTGAACGAGAAACGCCTCGTCAGCGAAAAGACCAACAACGATTATCGTCAGGAATTCCGCGAAATTGCCATGCGGTTGGGTGATCGTATGAATGCCGAAGAATGGACTGAATTTTATCGGAAACTGGTTCGATGGAGTATGGAGTTATCCGAATCAACCGATGACAGTATGGCCGAGATATTCCATACCCAGCGTTTGGAAGCGAACGAACAATTCTCCAAGTTCATCAAGAACAATTATATCGACTGGCTGAAAAACACAGCGCAAGCACCGACCATGTCGCACACGCTGGTGAAAAGCAAAGTCGCACCTATTCTCAAGTCGGCTACAAACACCGTATTCATGGTGGTCATCGATAACCTGCGATGGGACCAGTGGCGCGTGATTCAACCGAAATTGAAAGAGTACTTCCGGACGGAGACAGAGGAAATATTTTACAGCATCCTTCCCACAGCAACCCATTATGCGCGCAATGCGCTATTTGCCGGGTTGATGCCCAGCGAGATTGCACGTCTGCACCCCAACCTCTGGCTGAATGAAGATGAGGAAGGCGGCAAAAACATGCACGAGGAAGAGTTGATGGCTGCACAACTCAAACGACTTGGTTTTGATTTCAAGTTTAGTTACAACAAAATCACCAACCTCAATGCAGGAAAAAAACTCAATGATTCTTTCTCCAATCTGCTCAACAATAAGCTCAATGTAATCGTCTACAACTTCGTAGATATGCTTAGCCATGCGCGCACGGAAATGGAGGTCATCAAAGAACTCGCCGACGACGAGCCGGCATATCGTAGCATTACGTCCTCCTGGTTTGATCACTCCCCGCTATTGGACATCTTGAAAAAAGTTGCCGAAAACAATTGCACGTTGATTATCACAACCGACCATGGTACCGTAAAAGTGGAGAATCCCGTCAAAGTTGTCGGCGATCGTAACACCAATTCCAATCTGCGCTACAAAGCAGGAAAAAACCTCAATTACAATCCCAAAGAAGTGTTTGAAGTGCGCAACCCTGCCGACATTTTTCTACCGAAAACAAACGTCAGCACGTCCTTTATCTTCGCGCAAAACAGCGACTTCTTTGTATACCCGAATAACTTCAATCAATTTGTACACTTCTATGAAAACACCTTCCAACATGGCGGAATTTCCATGGAAGAAGTCATGATTCCATTTTGCGTTTTACAATCCAAATAACAACTTCACCCAATTCACATGTTGAAAACAGTACGCACATGCACCGGCGCTATCCTCTTGATTGCGCTTATTTCAGGCTGTAATTCAAAGACCAACAAACAGCAAGAACCACAACTCATGAAGATTACCGCTTATCCTGAAACACGCAAAGAAGAAAAAACGCTCGATTTCTTTGGAACAGCGGTATCAGATCCCTACTTGTGGCTAGAAAACGACACCAGTGCAGAGACTGGTGCATGGGTTAAAGCTCAAAATCAAGTGAGCAGAAACTACCTCGACAGTATTCCGTTCCGCAAGAAAATCGCAGATCGTTTCACCGAGCTGTTCAATTTCGAAAAAGTTGGTGCGCCCATCAAAGCCGGTGATTACTACTTCATATTCAAAAACAGTGGTCTGGAACCACAAGGGAAATACTTCGTGCGCAAAGGCATGAACGGCACTGATGAACTTTTCCTCGATCTCAACACCCTTTCTCCCGATGGACTGGCAAGCGGCAGCCTGCTGGGAGCGGATGACAATAACCGTTGGATGGCAGTTAACATCAATGAAGCCGGCAGCGACTGGAGCCGCATTGAAGTATATGACATTGCCACAAAAACGAAATTATCCGATAAGTTGGAATGGGTTAAATTCAGCTCAGCCGCATGGTATGGCGATGGCTTTTTTTACAACCGCTATCCCGCTCCTGACAAAGGCAAAGAGCTTAGCGGAAACAATGAGTACCACATGGTTTATTACCACAAGATGGGCACTCCGCAAAGTGAAGATGAGCTCATCTACCGCGACAATGAGCGACCATACATGTACAACATGGCCTACGTCACCGAAGACAAGCATTACCTTGTCATTAACGCAGCGCCCGGCACCGATGGCTGGGAGGTACGGATTAAAGACCTCACGAAAAAGGACAGCCGCTTTGAAGTGCTGTTCGACGACCTGAGCCAGCACAACAGCGTGATTGAGACAACAGCAGAGGGCAAGTTTATTGTTCACACCGACGTTAATGCTCCCATGTATCGCGTCGTAGTGGTCGACCCGACAAATCCGCAACCAAGCGCCTGGCAAGAAATCGTACCTTCAGGCGATATGATGCTACAAGGCGTTTCTACATGTGGCAACAAATTGTTTTTGTCGTACCTCGATCGCGCCAATACACGCATTTTCGCTTGTAATTATGACGGCAGTGATAAAAAGGAAATCACTATGCCTGATAAAACCGGCACTGCAGGAGGGTTCTCCGGAAAGCGTGATGAACAAACCTGCTACTTCACCTTCACGTCCTTCACTTATCCGAGTGTGATTTATCAATACGATATCGCGAGCGGACAAACCTCCGAATACTACAAGATCAATGTCAAGTTCAACCCTGCTGATTACGAGAGCAAGCAAGTCATGTACAAAAGCAAGGATGGAACTGAAGTACCCATGTTTATTGTACACAAAAAAGGGTTGGAGTTAAATGGTAATAATCCCACGTTACTTTACTCCTACGGTGGTTTCAGTGTACCCATGCAGCCATCCTTCTCTTCATCACGTATTATCTTACTTGAAAATGGCGGTGTGTTTGCCATGCCTTGCATTCGCGGTGGAAATGAATTTGGTGAAGATTGGCATAAGGGCGGCATGATGGAAAAAAAGCAAAATGTATTCGATGACTTCATTGCGGCTGCTGAATACCTTATTGCCAACAAATACACTTCATCCGAGAAACTGGCCATCAACGGCGGATCCAATGGCGGATTGCTCGTTGGTGCTTGCATGACGCAACGTCCGGAACTATTCCAAGTCGCCATTCCGGAAGTGGGTGTTCTGGATATGCTGCGCTATCATCTCTTCACGGTTGGAAAAGGATGGATTTCGGAATATGGTTGCGCGGACAGTTCAAAAACTGCATTCGATTACCTCTACAAATACTCACCTTACCATAACCTAAAGAAAGGGACAAACTATCCGGCTACTATGGTGATGACAGCAGATCACGACGACCGCGTTGTTCCGGCCCATAGCTTCAAGTTCGCAGCGCGTCTGCAAGAATGCAATGTTGGCGAGCACCCTGCTATCATTCGTATCCAGGAAAGTGCAGGCCATGGCGCCGGCATGAGCACCAATCAAATCATTGAATCTGTTGCCGACCGCTATGCGTTTATGCTTTACAATCTGCACATCTCCCTATAATCCTACAACCCTATAATCCTATAATCCTCCTACCCTATGAAAAAACAACTCCTCACCCTGGCCATGCTAGCCATTTGTCAATTTGCCTTTGCACAATATCAGGTTG
>CANHYZ010000171.1 GCA_947464885.1 Flavobacteriales bacterium | reverse complement strand
TGAATGTAGAGTTGACCGTTTTCATGCCAGGTCTTATAGGGCCCGTCATTCAACCCCTGGTTAAACGTATTCAGGCTCCAGGGCTTGCCATCCTCGTAATAGCACCACGCTTCACCTTGGCGAACATCATTGCTGAATCGCTCGTCAATTTTCGGCTGACCATTGGAATGAAATTCAACGCGGGCAACCTTGACGTTTGTTTTTTCATCCAAAAAAAGAGAAACCTTGGGACTTCCATCAGGGTGCTTGGAGACGACCTGCTGAATCGTTCCATCCAGTTGGAATTTGGGATTTGATGCTGCAGTTTCCTTTGGTTGCGGTTGATCGCAAGCGATGAAAATGAAAAGTGCAAGCAGAAGAAAAAAAGACTTCATCATTTCTTACGGTTTATCGTAAAGTGAACGAGGTTTTCCAGTGAATCGCGCGAATCACTCTTGGGAAAATGGCGAAGCATATCCAGTGCTTCATCGCGCAATGACTCCATTTTCGCGCGTGCATAATCAATCCCTCCCAATTCTATGACACGACTAACGAGGTACTTCACCTTGACGGCATCCGTATTGTATCGTTTGATAATGCCCATGAGCTCCCTTCTTTCAGAAGCTGAGGCCATCTTTAGTGCATGAATCAGTGGCAGGGTGAGCTTACGTTCCTTGATGTCGATTCCAATCGGTTTTCCGATTTTCTCACCAAAACCGTAATCCAGCAAATCATCCTTAATCTGAAACGCAAGTCCAAGCTTCAACCCGAATTCATACAACCGCAGCTGATCATCGGCATTAGCGCCGGCGGCACTTGCGCCTGCTTTACAGCAAGCAGCAATGAGGGAGGCCGTTTTTTGGCGAATGATATCAAAGTAGACCTCTTCTGTAATATTCAGCAACCGCGACTTTTCCTGTTGCAACAATTCTCCCTCACTCATTTCCTTAACAGCGGTAGAAACTATGCGCAGCAGATCAAACTCACCGTTATCGATGCTGAGGAGAAGTCCGCGCGATAGCAGGTAGTCACCTACGAGCACCGCAATTTTATTCTTCCACACTGCATTAATGGAGAAAAAACCTCTTCGTGTATGGGCCACATCGACCACGTCATCATGCACCAGTGTTGCTGTATGAAGAAGTTCAATCAACGACGCCGCGGTGTAAGTGGCGGGCGTGATTCTACCGCATACGCTGCTGCAGAGAAAAACAAACATGGGACGCATTTGCTTCCCTTTGCGTTTTATGATGTAGTGCGTGATTTTATCGAGTAGGACATTCTCGCTGCGCATTGCCCCTTTGAAGTATTCTTCAAAGGCATCCATTTCTTTGGCAATGGGTTTTTGTATGTGGTCGAGCGAACTCACGTAAGGAGGTCAAATTTACATGCTAGCGCATGCGCACACGCCATTCTTTCGGATAGTAATTATTGATGCGCGCGCCGATGACCTTAATCCAGCCTAGAGATTGGCCTTGGTGTGTTGCCAAGCACCATCCTGAAAACCCGCCATCTGCCAACACAATTGCGTCTCCCCTGAGGTAATCCATCGCCTGATTCCCGTCAAGCTCTACCCGTTGGATTGCATCATTAACATTGCCACTCATGGCTAATCCATGGTCAGGGATAAAGTCCGTCCTAACCGTTCTGCCCAGATGAACTGCCGGCTGTAATACATACACCTCAGCGGCAAGCGCATTGAGCTGATTAAGATCCAGCGGTGAATCGTACAATTCCGAATCGGGACCCAGAACAGGATGATTTAGCTGCGTGCACCAAGGTTCAAGGTATCCCCTTGTTGCAGCATCCAATGTCTTGAAAATGGCTTTGGCCTTTGCACGTGCGCTTCCCGACGGCGCCGTCTTGCGCAAGGCTCCAATGAAAAAGCCCTCGCCGTCGGTTCGATGGGGCATAAAACGACAGGCAAAAAGATCACCTAATCTTATTTGATCTACCGGCCAATGTTCAGGCACGTCAAAACGAATGGATTCATACTCCCCTGAATCAATCAATGAGCCTAGCATCCGTTCGTTTTCTTCAGGAGCGAACGTGCAGGTAGAGTATATCAGCACACCACCTTCGCGCAACGCAGGCAGAACATCGGTTAATATTTCATGTTGACGCAAACTGCAGCGCTCGACAGATTGTGGGGTCCATTCCTCCCGCGCAGCCTGATCCTTTCGAAACATGCCTTCTCCACTGCAGGGAGCATCAACCAGCATCACATCAAACCAACCCGACAATTCACCGAGCGACTGCGCATTACCGTTGGTGACAATCGTGTTGCGGCAACCCCATTTCGTGACCACTTCACGGAGAATACGTGCGCGTGAAGCAATGACTTCATTAGCTACAACAACACCATCCGACTTCAAGTGATCAGAAAGAATCAGTGTTTTCCCACCGGGCGCGGCACACAGATCAAGGGCTTTCATACCCTTTTGAACCGGCACAACTTGCTTCAACACCCATTGTAAAAACATGGAGGAACTTTCTTGCGGGTAATAACACCCTGCATGAAAAAGGGGGTCAAGGGTAAATACGGGGCGTTGGTTCAACCAATACCCCTGTTCATTCCAAGGCACAGCATCAACCTCAGTAAAAACCGGCGTTGGTTTGCCGGCGTTGTAGCGAACGCTGCTGCGGGCCGGTCTATCCAACGCTTGCAAAAAAGCTTCGGCTACTTCAGGGAATTGCGATCGGATTCGCTCGGTAAAGACTATAGGCAGCTCACTCATTGGACAAACTTAAGACGCTCATTGATCCTTTTCTTCGAGCCACTTCGGGGTTTTCTTCTTTTTCGCATCGGGCGACTCGGCTTCCTTTTTCGGTGCGTCATCCCTCTTCGGCGGAGTGGACGTCCGCACCGGTTCATTGGCGGGTGTTTCCGTTTCCTCCCAGTCCACAGAAATAGTCGACTCTGTTTTCGGAGCAGCTGATTCTTTGTAAGCACCCACCGACTCATCCTTTTTAAAGAGGCCAAACTCCTCCTTCAACAGGCTCTTCATGTTTTGCTTTTCCTGTTGCATGGCTTCTTGTCGCACTTCCTTCGCTAATTCCTTATCCACCGAAAAAACAGGATTATCCACTGTGCCGGTCATTGCGATAAACATGGACTTACCCAAGCCATCATCGATTTCCTGAATATCGCGCTCGCGTCGAATCAACAAATCACGCATGTTAAACCCGATAGCGTAATTGATGACGTGGTCGAACGAGTGGGAGCCTTTGGCCGAGATATCCATGGCACTGCTTCGGATGTCCATCAGCGGAATAGTAACCACGCGATTGCGTATTTCAATGACATTTTCAAGGCGTGAGAACGACACTTTCCGCATGCGTTCTGCAAACTTTGTTTCATCGACAAAGGGAGCCACCCACTTGTTGGAGCGGATGTATTCGGCAATATCCTGCAACGATTCAAAACCGATAAGCTCACCGTTATCAATGGTCAAATCAATCAGGCTTTCAATTTTATCGGATGGAATCTCCAGGGCCTTCGTTACAACAGCCCGAAACTGAACCCTTGCATGTGCTTTTCCTTCAAGATGGCGGTCCTGAAGATAATCCTGACCAAAGTTTTCAAACTCCGTAAAAACCTTCTTGATGTTGATGTCGGAGATATCGGCCAAACAGTTCATGCGATAGTTTCCGCCTTCGACGGGGGCCATGACCAGTTGAGCAGACAGCGTTCCGTCAGCGGTGTTTAGCGATAACGGATCAACTGTTAGTCTTCCTTGCTCAAGAGTAGCCACGCCCCTCACACGCTGCGCTTCAAACTTTCGAAACACAAATTTCTCGATAGCGATATTCATGCGAAAATCCAGTCGTCGCGGCAAGCCGAATTCATACTCTGAATCATTGGCCGTTGATCCGTCTTCCTCCACGAGATTGGTGAAATCAATCATATTGCTTCTCAACTCGCCATCGAGCAACACACGTGCGTCCTTTTCAAAAATAAACGGCACGAGATTGATGAGCTTGCCGGTTAGACGGAAATCTCCGCCATTTACAACACCTTCAAAACGGTTGATTACGGCACTCTGCTTGTCAAATGCAACAGCGGCATTGAGGTTGTCAAACAAGCGATTGGAATCCTTCAATTTCAGCCTGCCTTCGGCTAATTCCGCACTTCCGGAAGCAATGATTTCTCGCCAGTTAAACGCGGTATCTGCCGGCACATAGCGCAACTGTCCTTTTACACCTGCCCGGGCGCTAACACGTCCCTCACAGATATCGAGTTGTTTAAGATCAAGGAAATCCTTGATGTCGTTCATATCCATTGCCGCAGTTACTTCTAGGTCCAATTGCGGATCATCGAAACCGATAATGCTGCCTTGGGCAGTGAGTTCACTTTCATCGAGCGCGCAAGAAAATTGTTTGAGTTTTATGAGGTCCCTTTTACCGCCACGCACGAGATAAAAACTCGATTGGATGTCGTTCAATGCTACACCCTCCTCCTTCAATTGCAGCGTTGCGTCAGCCGTTTGCACTTCAGCCTCGAGCATCACGGGTGCTTGGGAATTTTTCTGCGAAATTTTGGTTTTCGCGCTAAAATCGCCTCGAGGACTCAGTTTCTGAAGCGTTCTTCGAATCTCAGCAGGCAATAAACGCAGTGCTTCGGAGAGCTCCTCGTCCTTGGTCTCCGCAAAGAGCTCGATAGCGCCTTGCGGTGAGAGGTCGACAACTCCTTGAACAGCAATATCCAATTCGCCACAGGTCAATTCTGCGGGCTCAAACACATACCGATCGTGTTCTACATCTGCCTGCATAATGATTTCTCCAACCAACGGCTGTGTCTCCAAGTAGTTATCTCCTTCACTCCAGATGCGGGCAATCGTCAAGTCGGCATCCAAGGCGACCTCGAAGCGCTGGGCAGAAAAATCACCCTGACCGGTAGATGCCGTTGAATACACATCAGCGAAAAATGCCGCCGGCTTGTCATCGTAGGTAACGCGCGTATCCGTAAGTTGAACCTCCTCGAGCGTTATGCTGAACGAGGAAGAATCCGAGGGTTGCTCCTTCCAGAAATGCCAATTGTCGATTCCTTCTTCATTGACTTTGAGATGAAGCTCTGCATTGTCAATCTCCACCTCATTGACGGTGTAATCTCCTTTGACCAAGTCCCAGAAATTCAGCTTTAGGTAAAGGCTTTGTGCATAGAGCAGCGTATCCTTTGTTGAGAAAGATTCCTCGATGTAGACATTTTCAAGATACAGGGATGTGCTCGGAAATGTGCGCCAGAATACAAGGCTGATGTCGCCCACCTCGAAGGATGTCACCATTTCCTTTTGCACGCGTTTCATGGCAAATGCGGCGACTTCATCTTCATAAAAGCGGATAACGACAAACATGAAAACCGCTACTGCAAGCAGCAATACCACAAGAGCAAGGGCCACACGTTTTACAATCTTCACCGCAATCTCAGCTTTCATCGAAAGGTATAACGGGATTCGGAAACGAAAATT
>CANHYZ010000170.1 GCA_947464885.1 Flavobacteriales bacterium | reverse complement strand
CGAAATTAACACGGGAGACTGTACAGACGATGAGTAAGGTCGTTCGAAATGAAAAAAGCGGCAGAAATGCTTACGCACCTTCTGCCGCTCAGTTAACATGTAGTTTGTTAAAGTGTTCCGCGCAATTCTTGTTCACGCTCAATCGCCTCGAAAAGAGCCTTGAAATTCCCTTTTCCGAAGCTCTTCGCCCCTTTGCGCTGAATGATTTCGAAGAACATAGTCGGACGATCCAGTACCGGTTTAGTGAAGATCTGCAAGAGATACCCTTCGTCGTCACGATCAATCAGAATGCCCAGCTTCTTCAGTGGCGCCAAATCCTCATCAATCTTGCCGACACGGTCCAGAACGTCGTTGTAATACGTTTCCGGCACATGTAAAAACTCAACCCCGCGGTTTTTTAACGCCGTAACGGTCTCGATGATGTTGTCGGTGGCCACAGCGATGTGTTGAACGCCTGCCCCATGATAGAAATCGATGTACTCTTCGATTTGAGACTTTTTCTTTCCAGTAGCCGGTTCATTAATCGGGAATTTGATGCGACCGTTGCCGTTGCTCATCACCTTACTCATCAGCGCGGTGTATTCCGTGCTGATATCCTTGTCGTCGAACGATACCAGTTGAGCAAAACCCATCACCTTGGCGTAAAACTCACACCAGTGGTTCATTTCATTCCAACCAACATTACCCACCATGTGATCAACGAATTTCAATCCCAATTCAGCAGCGCGGAATGAAGGATTCCAAGGCTTGTAGCCCGGTAAAAACACACCGGTGTAGTTTTTTCGTTCAACAAAAATGTGCAGTGTTTCGCCGTAGGTGTGAATGCCTGAAAGCACTACACTGCCATGATCATCAATGTGTGTTTCCGGTTTCAGGCAGCTTTCACCGCCGCGTGATGTGGTTTCTTCCCAGCTTTTGGTGGCATCATCTACCCAGAGTGCAATCACTTTTACGCCATCTCCATGTGCGTTAACGTGCGCATTGATCGGGCCATCGGGTTGAAGGGAAGAGGTAAGTACCAGACGAATTTTATCTTGTTGCAGCACGTAGGATACTCGGTCTTTCACGCCGGTTTCCAACCCGCAATAGGCAAGCGGCTGGAACCCCCAGGCACTTATGTAGTAGTATGCCGCTTGTTTGGCATTGCCCACGTACAATTCAATGTAATCAGTGCCCAACAGCGGCAAGAAATCCGCCGCGTCGGAAACAACTTTTTCTAATTCGGGTGAAGAGGTATCGGTTTTCATAGGTTCAAAATTAGCTTGCTTTTATTCTAACCAACTTGTTTTGTAAGAGTCATCGGAAATTCCCAGGGCGGCTGCAGTCACTTTCAGTGGACGGAAGGTGTCAACCATGACCGCCAATTCCTGCGTTTCCTTTTGCCCAATGCTGCGTTCTGCAGCGCCGGGGTGCGGACCGTGTGGAATGCCTCCGGGATGAAGGGAAATGTATCCCTTCTCGACATGGTTGCGACTCATGAAATCACCGTCGACGTAATACAACACCTCGTCGCTGTCAATGTTGCTGTGGTTGTAAGGGGCGGGAATTGATTTGGGGTGATAATCGTATAGTCGCGGGCAGAATGAGCACACCACGAAATTGTGCGCCTCGAAGGTCTGATGGACCGGCGGTGGTTGGTGAATACGCCCTGTGATCGGTTCGAAGTTATGAATGCTGAAGGCGTAAGGGTAGTTGTAACCGTCCCAGCCAACAACGTCAAAAGGATGCGATGCATAAATCAACTCATGCATCATGTTTTGCTTTCGGATCTTGAGTTTGAACTCTCCTTTTTGGTCATGTGTCTCCAGCTGATTGGGACGGCGAATGTCGCGCTCGCAGTAGGGCGAATGCTCCAGGAGTTGACCGAAATTATTGCGATAACGCTTGGGGGTTACCATGGGTGAGTAGGACTCAACGATGAATAATCGATTCGTCGGAGTGTCGAATTCGATTTGATAAATCATTCCACGCGGAATAATCAAATAGTCACCGTAACCAAACGTGAGATTGCCCAGTAATGTGCGCAGTGTTCCCGAGCCGGCATGAACGAAAATCATTTCATCAGCGTCTGCATTTTTGTAGAAGTAATCCTTCATACTCTGCTGCGGCGCTGCCAGAGCGATATTCAAGTCGTTGTTGAACAACATGTAGGTGCGGCTGTCTAGAAAATCGGCTGTTGGAGCCACATTCCAGCCTTTGAGCATTAGCGGTGTAATGTTATGTTCCACGGCCGCTGTTGGTCCCGCATATACCGGTGCGCCAATCGATTGAATCATCGTTGGTCGGTGCACATGGTAGAGCAACGAACTCATTCCATGGAATCCTTCTGTTCCAAAGAGTTGCTCGTAATACAATCCGCCTGTTGGTTTTTCGTGTATGACGTGTCTTTTAGCGGGGATGTTTCCTAGTGCGTGATAAAAAGGCATGTGCAGGTATGATTTTGGCCAAAGGTAGCAGGCTCATTATGGAGAAGCGCGCTCAGAGACTATTGATTTTTCTCAACCGCTGTGTCACGGTGTTTGCTTTGGGCGTTTGTTGAACTTCGGGGGCTCGATAACTTCAATGACGGGAAGTGCGTCAGGATAATACGCCTCGATTTCATTGCGGCATTTTTCCATCTCGAGTCTGTTGCTAAAATCGCCGATTTGCAAAGCATGCTCAGGAACAATCTGCTTGATATATGCTGAGTATGGAAGTCCAAGGGCCAGATATTTATTTCGCTCCGCTTTGACTGTTTCCAGTGGCCCCAGAAAAATCTGAAGTCGGTAGCCCTTCGTTTCTTTGAATTTGCGTGCACCCTTCTCGAGTTTGACAATGGAGCTGTCAATCACAAACTCCACATTTCCGGGCGACACCAATAAGGAGTCGTGCTGCGAATGAGCAACAAAGGCAGTTGACCAAAAGATGAGAAGAAGTGTAAGATGGCGAAAAGGCATAGCGCAAAAATAATGTTGGCCATTGCTTGGAGGGTAGGTGGTTTTATGAACCGTAACGGCGTCAACTTGCAACCGACGCCGCACGTGTTGTTGAAACGACATGGTTGCCGATGCGGTCCTCGCCGCGCTCAGTTGCTGTAAAACAAAGGGATAAACACGCAAGTGAGGTCTTTATTTAGAACGATTTTAAATTGTTAACATTCTTTTTGTCATACGAATGTCAAGCGCTACTGACGTATAAATTTGCCGCGCGATTAAACCTGCCATACAGTTTAAAATATCAGTAATGAATAGGCTTTCAAGAAGTTTTATCAGCAAAATTCTGGTTCCTTTTTCAGCCGCAATCCTCCTCAATTTCAACGCCTTCGGTGGTGTTTTTGAGGGTGGGGATGCCGCCAAAGGGGAGTCATTATACAAAGCTAACTGTGCCTCATGTCACAAAACCACCGATGAGGTGTTGGCCGCTCCCGGTCTCAAGGATATCGATGTCCGTTGGAAAGGAAAGGACGCTCTGATTGTGAAGTGGATTCAGAATCCACAAGCTGCAGCAGCTACCGGAGATCCCTACATCAAAGGACTTGTCGAAAAATATGTGGCAACCTATGGTTGGATGGCCGGCCAGCCGGTAAGTGAAGCCGACATCAAGGACATCCTGACCTATGTCAAGACAGCCGCTGATGCAGCTGCTCCTGCGGGCGGAGCTGCCGGTGTCAACAAGTGTATGACACTTGAGGAGATAGCTACTGAGAAGGCTAAGAACGAAGAAAGCGATGGCACAGTGTGGTTCATCATCATTGGATCGATTCTGGCCATTATCGCTGTAACGGCTGCTAACATTTCGAAATCACTCAAAAACGCTATCAACGAGCGCGAAGGACTTCCGCCGGTGGTAGAAATGTCGTACTGGCAATCGGCCAAAGGCTGGATGTGGGCGAACAGAAAGTTTGTTTCCGTTATCGGGTTGTTCCTGTTCTGCTACTTCTCAGTGGTTGGCTATAAGAGCTTGATGGATATCGGTGTTTATGATGGCTACACGCCTGATCAGCCGATTTGGTTCTCACACGCTATCCACAATTGCCAGAACGAAATCGATTGTAACTACTGCCACAGCAGTGCTGTGAAGTCAAAGCACGCAGGTATCCCATCGGTAAACGTTTGTATGAACTGCCACAAGGGTATCAAAAAGGGCGCAATCACCGGAACATCAGAGATTCAGAAGATTTACGATGCTATTGGTTTCGACCCTGCAACCGGTACCTATATCGCCGGTTTCGAGCAGAAGCCAATCGTTTGGAACAAGGTGAACAACTTGCCTGACCACGTTTACTTCAATCACTCTGCCCACGTAACTGTAGGTAAAATCGATTGTAAGAACTGTCACGGTCCGCAAAACCAATACACCGTCGGTCACGTCCCAACTGCAGATGAAATCAATGCTCAGGAAGACGTAGTTGGTTTGGTGAAATTGGAAAGACGACCATTCACCATGGGATGGTGCTTGGAGTGTCACAACAAGAAGGAAGTAGACATGGCCGGAAGCGCATACTATCAAGAAATGCACGAGCGCTACAAGGCGTCTGAAGTTGGTCAGCGCACCTTGCGTGAAATCATGGAAGACGGAACTTCTACCGTTCGCGAGCTGGGTGGTTGGGAATGCGGCAAATGCCACTATTAATAGAATAAATCGAATAACACGGATTAACCTCCATGGGAATAACTAAGAAATACTGGTCGAGCCTGGATGAGTTGCAGGGAACTGCAGCTGCTCAGGAAGCGCTTACCTCAGAATTTAAGCGTGATCAAAGCGTACAAGATTTTCTCAATGATGAAAATCTCAATGAATCGAACACCGGCCGTCGTGACTTTTTGAAGTTCATGGGCTTTGGTTTGGCTGCAGCAACCCTTGCTGCATGCGAAACTCCGGTGGTGAAGTCGATTCCGTACGTTGTTAAACCGGAAGAAATTACTCCGGGTGTTGCCAACTATTACGCTACCACCTATTATGATGGTAACGATTACGGCAACTTGTTGGTGAAAACCCGCGAGGGACGCCCGATCCACGTGAAGGGCAACAAAGACCACGGTATTGCCGGCGGAGGCTTGAACTCCCGCATGAATGCCTCCGTTCTAGGTCTTTACGACGGTGCTCGTCTGAAGGGTCCAAAGAAGGGTAGTGCCGACATCGATTGGAATACGCTTGATACCGATGTGAAAGCCGCTTTAGCTTCAGCAAGCAGCATTCGCATTGTATCGAACACCATCATCAGCCTAAGCACGCAGCGCGCAATCAACGAATTCACCGCGAAATATGCAGGTAAAGTGAAGCACGTTCAATATGACACTGTTTCATACAGCGGGCTTTCAAAGGCCAACGGTGGAACTGTGCCAAGCTACGATTTCAGCAAAGCAAAAACGATTGTGAGCATTGCTGCCGACTTCCTCGGCTCATGGCTCATGCCTGCTGCATTCACCGCGCAATACGCACAAACGCGTAAGCCTGAAGGTGAGTGGATGAGCAAGCATTATCAGTT
>CANHYZ010000169.1 GCA_947464885.1 Flavobacteriales bacterium | reverse complement strand
GATGAGGGAATGTTCGTTGATGTAGCTGCCGAAGCAGGTGTGTTGGTCAATGCGCTTTCGTGGGGCTGCATGTTCATGGATTTTAATCACGATGGGTTGGATGATTTGCATGTTGCCACGCAGGCTAATCTTGTGGCGCAGAACATCAACTTTCTATTCGAACAAAACGCAGAACACACCTTTAGCAATGTGAGCATGCCGAATGATATCGGCAATTGTTTTACATCGGCCAAGGGAGACCTGAATAATGACGGCTACTGGGATTTTGCGGATGTGTTTGTGTTGCCCTTTCGCTTCTTTCTCTTTCAAAACAATGGAGGTTCGAATCATTGGCTGAAACTCGCCCTTACAGGGACTGAGAGTAACCGGGATGCTGTTGGAACCAAGATTCGCTATTGGGTGAATGGTCAGCAGCACTTGGTGCAAACGTTTTGCGGCGAAAGTTTTTTCGGTCAGGATTCGCAATATGAAATTTTGAGTTTGGGTGAGGCAATCCAAGTGGACACCCTCGAATTACAATGGCCAAGTGGAGCCATAGAGCGCTATTATAATCTCCAATCTGATCGTGTTCATGCGTTTGAAGAAGGCGCTTCCTACGTTGGGGCCATTATGGCTTCACAGGAGACCATTTGCCCCAATGGAGGTACGGTTACCTTGAGCTCAACCCTTGAGGGAAGTTATAGTTGGTACGATGGGTCGGATGCAGGCAGCATTGTCATTGATGCTCCGGGCGACTATCAGCTGATCGTTACCAATCGTTGCGGCTATGCAGCGACGCTGACGCGCTCCATCGAGGCGTCTTCGAATCCCGAGATTACAGAGACTGCAACAGCTCCCGACTGCTCTGATTCGGCGAATGGTTGTGTGGAGGTATTGGCCAATGGAGCTGTTCCTTCGGGTATTGCTTGGACTGGTCCGTCGACGGTTACCGGCAACTGTGATCTGACTCCGGGTGATTACCACTACGTGTTCACCGATGAATCGAATTGCGTGTTTGAAGGAACCCTTGTGATCGTTGCACCGGAAGCGTTGAATGCGGCGGCACAGTCGGTATTGATTTGCGCCGGTACAACGATATCCGGCGATTTTTCAGCTGCCGGTGGAACAGCGCCTTACGCTTTTTCACTCGCAGATGGCAGTAATCCTGAATCGCTGCAGCCGGGTGATTACACCGTGATTGTTACCGATGGTAACGGTTGTCAGGCAGAGGCAAATTTTTCCATCGGTCAACTGCCGGTAGTAAGTTTAATTGGAAGTGTCGATAGCGTGTGTGTCGGTGAAACATCGGCGTTGTCTTATTTCGGTAGCGGTGGTGTGTTGCCCTATAGCTACGATTGGCAGGGCTTCAATCCTAGTGCATTGGCAGCAGGTACTTACGCGTTTACCATTACAGATGGTAACGAATGCAGCGATGAGCTTGCCGTTACGGTTGGTGAGTTCCCGTTGCTCATAGCAGATATCTCCAATTTTCAGAACGCATCCGGTGGTGCCAACGGTTGGATTGAAGTGACCATCTCAGGCGGGGAGGAACCTTTTGCCATAAGTTGGAATACAGGCGATACGACTGCTGTTTTAGACAGCGTTGGTCAAGGTGAATATAGCGTGCTGGTTACTGATGCCAATGGGTGCACGGTGTCTGACTCGCAAGCAATAATTGATCTCCATATTGATGAACAGGATGGGGGAATTAGCCTTTATCCGAACCCGGCGCAAACAGTTGTGCAGCTCACCTTGATGCACCCGATGCAAGTCGAAGTGTATGATGCCTCAAGTAAATTGCTCAGTGTGGATTATTACGGATCGGGATTGCATACGCTCGACTGCTCCTCATGGCCTGCCGGTGTTTACTATGTGCACGGCTTAAGCGCTCAAACCCGCACCATCCGACCGCTCATTAAAAAGTGACCAGTGACCAGTGACCAGTGACTAGTGACTAATGACTAGTGACTAGTGACTAGTGACTAGAGCGTGGAAGGATAGCTCTATGACACATTAGTCATTCGTCACTAGTCATTCGTCACTATTTCGGGGCAACCTTTTTATAAAGTTACGTTATAGTTAAGCAACCGTGATTGGAACTGCTCGGCAGTCATCAACGGTCACCTTAACTTAATGCTTAACCTTACTATCCGCTTCGACGGTGCCGCTGCTTCGCTTACCCGTGTGCTGTGCTTACTCTGCGCATTAGACGGCTTTCTCGCTACTAATGTGTGGTCTCAATTTTCGGATGTCACCAATACGTATGGACTTTATGTTGAAAGCGCTAATGGTGTTGTAGAAAGTGGCGTGAGTATGCATGATTTCGATCGCGATGGGCTGGTTGATTTGACCTATGCCAGCAATGGAATGGGGGTGTATACTTACCGCAACACGGGCGACGGTTTTGAGCAATTGTATTTGTTTGGTGGCATAGAAGGCTTGATTGCCCACCCGATTTGGGTAGATTACGATAATGACGGCGACGCGGATTTTTTCGCAACGCGGGGTTATGATTGCCCCGTTTTGATGCGCAACGACGGAGACTGGGTGTTTACGGATGTCAGTGATGCATTGCAGTGTTCATACGCCAATCCTTACAGCACCTGTGCGAGTTGGGGTGATTACAACAATGACGGCTGGCTGGATCTTTATGTAGCGAATTACTATTTTAATGTTCCCGGTCCAACCAGTTGGTTCTATCGCAACAATGGTGATGATTCATTTACGGAAATGGCGTCTGAACTTCAAATTGACAATGGCGTAATGCCAGCCTATCAAGTGATGTGGATTGATTATGATCTGGATCTGGATCAGGACTTATTGATTTCAAACGACAGGGGAACAGGCAACAAACTTTACCGGAATAACGGTGATGGTAGTTTCGATGATTGGAGTGATGAGAGTGGTTTTGCCGTCGGGCTGGATGCGATGTCGTTATCTGTTTCCGATTTTGATCATGACGCAGATTATGATTTTTACATCTCGAATACAGAAGATGGAAATTATTTCATGGTCAACGAGCAGGGCTTTATGACGAATCAATCACAGGCTTTGCACACGGAGGTAAATGAATTTTGTTGGGGTACCGTTTTCATTGATACGGAAGGGAAGTCGTGGGAGGATATTTATGTTGTCAATACGTCCACCACGGGAGGAAATGTGCTGCTGAAGAACCAATCAGGACTGCAGTTCATCTCCAATTATGATGCAATGGGTGGAGAGGATTCGGAGTTTATGTATTCGGTGGCAAAGGGCGATATCAATGGTGACGGTAGTAATGATATTGCTGTGAATGCTTTCACTTACAATCAGTCGTTGCTTTTTGAGTCGATGGTATCGCCAAGCACGTGGATTGGTGTTAGTCTGCAGGGAACCGTCAGCAACAGAGACGGCATCGGAGCCCACGTCAGCTGCTACGTATCCGGTGTCAATTTGATGCGCCCAAAAACATGCGGAGAGAATTTCATGGCACAGGACTCCCAGTATATGTTGTTTGGGACGAATAGTATGCCGGTAGACAGTGTGGTGGTTCTTTGGCCGTCGGGTATTCGGGATGTTGTTTACAATCCGGAATTGAATCAGGTTCTTCATATGGTTGAAACGCAGCCGGAAAATCTTGTGCAGAAGATTGATCGCATTTTGTGTGCAGGTGATACGCTTTATTTGGAGCCGGAGGGAGCGACAGAAGTGCTGTGGTCGAATGGCCTTACCGATTTGATTTTGCCGGTGGATGTGGCCGGTGATTACGGCGCTTCGGTAGTGGATGAACAGGGAGTTCAGCAGGAGTATCTTTTTCATGTAGAGGAGGCTCCTGAGCCGGGCATTGAATTGGATATCGTTCAACCGGCGTGTTATGGTTTGTCGGATGGACTGATCCAATGGTCAGTCGAGGAGCCTGTCACTGTTTCGGTGAATGGAAGTATGATCGATGGCGTTCAGCTGACGGAGTTGTTTTCCGGCGTTTACTATTTCACTTTTGAAGATGGCTATGGCTGCGTTTCAAACGACTCTGTGGTGCTGACGGATCCTTTACCGCTTATGGCTGAGAGTTCTCTAACACCGGGCTGTTATGGTGATTCATCGCATTACGTGATTGAGTCACTTCAGGCACAGGGAAATACCTTCATTATCGGGCTTGACGATTTTCAGGGCTACCTGCAGCAAGGCACCTATAGCTATACTGTGATGGATGAAATGGGCTGCAGTTTTACATCCACATTGTTGGTCGAAACAATGGGCCCCTTCGAAATTCAGGCTTATACCGATACAATTTGCGCCGCCCAGTCAACGGGTGTTGTAGAGTTGCAGTTTAACGGCGGGATCGAGCCGCTGTTGCATGTGAGTGATGATTTGCCCCTTGAGGCATTGCCACCGGGGGAATACCAGACCCAATGGATGGATGCTGCCGGTTGCCTAGCTAGTGGCAACATCGCAATACTGCAGTTCGACCCCATTGTGATTGAGGTGGAATTGAATGTTGGTCAGATCGAGCTTGAAGTGGAGGGTGGATTTCCACCATATGCTATCGATTGGAGCAATGGCGATTCCGGATTGATTCTCAACGCGGCGCCCGGAGAATATACGTGTGTAGTGAGTGATGATGCCGGTTGCACGGAACAGGAGGAAGTGGAGTTATTGGTCAATCTTGAAGAGCTCGACCGCCTCGAAGCGAGCCCTTATCCAATGCCATTTGGGGATGTGCTGAATTGGAGTGGCGCCGCTCCTTTAGCATGGAGTGTATTCAATGCGCAAGGACAAATAGTGGCCGATCAGACCACGCACCGCTGGGGGCGCTGGGATACGCGAGCGTGGATGTCCGGCGTTTACGTGGTGGACATGATTCATACCAATGGCCATTCTCAGCGCATCACATTGGTGAAGCAATAGCGCTGATGATTAACCCAGAAAATGTCCGAGGTTATTTTTCTTGGTTTCGAGATACGTGCGGTTTTCCGGACGTGGGTCAATCAGAATAGGAATGCGGTTTTCAATGGTAATTCCGGACTCCTTAAATGCATCCAGTTTATCGGGATTGTTCGTAATGAGGTTGATGCGGGTAATGCCCAGGTGTTTCAGAATTGAAATGGCCTCATTGTAGCCGCGCAAATCAGCGTGAAATCCAAGGTGGTGATTGGCAACGATGGTGTCCATACCCTGATCTTGCAAGTTATACGCCTTCATTTTGTTCACCAGACCGATTCCGCGTCCTTCCTGACGCAGATAGACCAATACGCCGCCGTTATCTTCAACGTAGCGCAAGGAGGTTGCCAGTTGTTCACCGCAATCGCAGCGGGTGGATCCGAAGACGTCGCCGGTAAGGCATTCCGAATGAATCCGTACATTGACTATGGGCGACTCACTGCCTTTGTTGCGCAATACCAGGTGTGGCATTTCCGGACGGCCGCTATCGAAGGCATCCATAACGAATTCGCCATAAACGGTGGGCATGCGTGATGATACCAAGAAGGGTGTTTGCGACATGCGGCAAAATTAGCATGTGT
>CANHYZ010000168.1 GCA_947464885.1 Flavobacteriales bacterium | reverse complement strand
TCCATAACGATGAAAGGTTTAAATCTGATGGATGCTTTTGGTGACTTCAAAGAACTGAAGAACATCGATCGCGAAACCATGAACCAAATCCTCGATGACGTTTTCCGCAGCATGATTCTCAAGCGCTGGGGCGCCGACGACGGATTCGACATCATCATCAACCCTGATCGCGGTGACCTTGAAATCTGGCGCACACGCGGGATCGTCCCCGACGGCGAACTCGACGACGAGGTAGCGCAGATTGAAGTGAGCATGGCCCAAAAAATTGTTCCCGATTTGGAAGTCGGCGAAGAATTGATCGAAGAAATCAAAATCGAAGACTTCGGACGCCGCAACATTCTGGCTATGCGCCAAAACCTGCAGTCGCGTATCATGGATCTTGAAAAAGATCACCTCTATCAGAAGTACCGCGAGCGCGTGGGTGACATCATCTCAGGCGAAGTATATCAGGTTTGGAAAAAAGAAATGCTCGTTCTCGACGACGAAGACAACGAACTCATTCTTCCTAAAGACCAGCAAATCCCTTCGGATTTCTACAAGAAAGGCGATACTATTCGCGCCGTGGTTTACAAGGTTGACTTGCGCAACAATACGCCGCAAATCGTACTCAGTCGTACAGCTCCCGAGTTCCTGGAAAAACTCTTCGAACAAGAAGTTCCTGAAGTTTTCGACGGCCTCATTACCATCAAGAAAATCGTTCGCGAACCAGGTGAGCGCGCCAAAGTGGCTGTGGAAAGCTACGACGACCGCGTTGACCCTGTCGGCGCCTGCGTCGGTATGAAAGGGGCACGTATTCACACCATCGTGCGTGAATTACGTAATGAAAACATCGACGTGATTCAATTCACAAGCAACGAACAATTGCTCATCACACGAGCGCTCGCTCCGGCGAAAATCTCGAGCATCAACCTCGATCGTGAGAACATGAAAGCCGATGTATTCCTCAAGCCTGACCAAGTATCGCTTGCCATCGGTAAAGGCGGAAACAACATCAAACTCGCAGGACGTCTTACCGGATTCGAAATTGATGTATACCGTGAAACAGACACCGAAATCGACGATGTGGATTTGGAAGAATTCTCAGACGAAATCGATGCATGGATCATCGAAGAACTCAAAAACATCGGTTGCGACACAGCCCGTTCTGTATTAGCCATCGCTAAGGAAGATCTGGTGAAGCGTACCGACCTGGAAGAAGAAACTGTCGAAGAAGTTCTCAATATCCTCAAATCGGAATTTGAATAACCTTCGTGTAAACAAACCCATAAAAAAGGGCTGTCATCCGACAGCCCTTTTTCTTTTCTTCAACGCTTCTATCGCGCAATAATGAAGGATTGCGATTGATCAAAATCGTCACCATGCAAACGGTAGATGTATTGCCCCGAGGGTAGATCATTCAGCCCCATCCACTGCCGCTGCCATCCCATTCCGAAGGATTGATTCTCGAATACCCGCTGCACAATAGTGCCTCGCATATCCATAATATCCAGCGACAACCGATACGGTTTCTTGAGGTGAAACCCAACGGTCATCTCACTAAATGCAGGATTGGGATAGGAAGGAAACAACTGCTCCTTCGGATACACCATCATGTACTCCTCATTCAAGGATGGCAAAGAGATATTCTCATCACCAGGCATGTACACCACAAATTGAATAAAGCACAGGTACATCTCCTCCGTGGTCGACTCTCCCCAAGTCATCACCTGCGGGGGATCATTTGGATTCATGGGATTACTTGCCGTGTTGTCAAACGTGCCTAAACAATGAACGGTATATCCCGCCGGAAGGCGCAACAAATTCGGATAAGCAAACAAGCCCTGCCAATTAAAATCCCACTCCGGAATTTTGATAATCTTGATTGTATCCTGTCCGTCAGGACTCACCGCATACACCTCATAACTGCTACAGATTAAATGCCCGTGAGGAGCAACATCAATCAATGAAACGTCGACCGGAACTTCAATTGTTCCATGGAACGTCTTCACCTCGCCCGGCGGGATGATAAATGGCTCATCCAGATTCTGAGGATTGATCGCAGCTGTCTGCACATACCGCTGTACGGGAGAATCCGAGAAGAAAATATTGACGCTCGTTTGATCCGATTGATCCAGTGCCGATGGTCCATAATGCATCTGAAGCAACACGTCGGAATTGGCATAGAGCTTCTTTCCTAGCGTGGGCGGAAATACCAGCGGACTAGATCCCGGCACCCACGCACTGAAGAAGTTGTCAATCGGATTAAAGCCAAAGCCACCAAACTGTGTATATCCGTATTCCGGAGTGGCCGCATCAAGTTGCGCCCCTTGACCACTGATGTCGACACCCAAAATGGCGTGGTGACAGATGTTCTTGTTGTCGGGACGCACTTCGATGGCTTCAATATCCCGGTCTTGCGTTAATCCCGTGGGCAACACGAACACCTTATACATGTCCGTGTTATTGCCTTGATGCTCGAACGGCTGTTCGAGTGTCAACACCAGATCGGGAACCCCAACTTGCGAACCTTCGGGGAAAACCGGCACAGATGGTGTCAGAGAAGGATCACCCTCGGGCGCTCCGGCCTCCACCCATGCGGCGATCGTTGCAATCTCCTCATCGGTGAGCACATTCTCATCCCGAAATGTGGTGTATGTGTGATCCGGCGTCCACGGCGGCATATAACGAATGCCGGTCACATACTCAACAATAGACGCCGAAGCTGCAACCTCTGCGTAAGTGGTCAATGGCATGGGGCCAATCTCTCCATCACGGTGGCACTTGGTGCAATGCTGGAAAATGATAGGGGCAACATCTTCCGAAAACGTCACTTGCGCATGCAACACATGCACAGACGTCAAAGCGAATAAAGTCAGTATGATTTTCATGACGTGAATTTACTTTTCAATGATACAACCAATTGCGGGAACATGATTCGCAGTGATCGGAGCACCATTCGCGAGCAAATGATCCAACGCATTGCGCAATTCCCGGTTCTTAACGTGCGCCCTTCGTTTACCCACGCGCACAAAACTATCGTCGATACGGCCGTGATAAACCACCGTTTCATGATCCATCACAAATACCTCCGGCGTCACGGTGGCGTTCAACCTGCGATGCACCGAATCATCACGAATGACCTCGAACGGAATCTTGTACTCCTTTCGAAAATACGCAACCATGCTATCCGTCAGCAGTGGACCAACCGCAAATGCCGTAAACTCTACTTTATGTGCAGCGTAATCCGCAGCACAATCACGCATTTCAAGAGTATAAAACGTACAAATCGGACAGGTTGGTGAAATGAAATAATACACCTGCACTTGCGCTGACAAGCGCAGCAAAGCGAAACACAAGGGTATGACTATACAAAAAAGAGTCTTCATGATTTGCACACCAATTGACAGAACTACCATCTAATTGGTTTAAAAATAGCATGAAATTCATCAATTTATGGCAAATCCAATCAAAACAAACTAACTTGCACCCGCAATTAAAATTCATCAACGGCAACGTCACAAGAATACAAAGCAATGAAACAGTAAGCAGAAGCAAACATATAGCTCCCTGAATCTGGCCATTGCGTTGTGCTCTCCCGACAACTTTTTAGATTATGTCTGAAACAAAAGGACCACAAAGGCTTGGAAAAGCAGCAGTAACGCTCGGCGTTAGTAAGGATACCATCGTGGAGTTTCTCTCGAAAAAGGGAGTCTCCGTAGATAACAATCCAATGGCAAAGATTGAGGCTGAAGCCTATGAATTGCTTTTGGGAGAATTTGCCGGTGACCAGGCAGCCAAGGAAAAATCAGCTGCAACAGCTGCAAAAGTTCGCGAGTCTCGCGCAACGATTACCCTCGAAGATACCAAAAAACAGAAAGGCTCATCCAAAGAAGAGGAAGAGCTTGAAATCGATTACACGAAATTCAAGCGCAAAGTCGAGGTCAAGGAAAAACCGGTAGCCAAGCCTGAACCTGCTCCTCAGCCTGAGCCCGAACAACCGGTAGCTGAAGAAGCTCCGGCCAAAAAATCAACCCCGAATAAAGAGGAAGAACCCGCACCCGCAGAAGAGAAAGTCAATGAGGTAAAAGTGGTCGGTAAAATCGATCTGGAAAGTATCGAAAAACCGAAAACCAAGGGTCGCAAGAAAAAAGAGGAAACGCCGGAAGAAAAACCTGCAGAACAACCTGCAGCAAAGACCAAAGACAAAGCGGCTGCCCAAGAGGCGCCCGTTGCAAAACCGGAACCGCAAGCACCTCCGGTCAAGGCACCTGAGCCGGAAAAAGAACTCATCCGTGTAAAGGTCGAAAAACTCACGGGTGTCAAGCTCATGGGTAAAATCGTTCTCCCTACGGAAGCAGAAAAGAAAAAGCCGGACGCTGCAAACTCAGAGGCAGAGAAAAGAAAACGCAAGCGCGTTGGTAAAGTCGATATTCAACGTCAACAGGAAATCGATCGCCGCAATCGAAACACAGCCAAACCTGCTGAGCCAAAGAAAACAGAACTCAGCGAACAAGATATTCAAAACCAGGTAAAAGCCACACTTGCTCGCCTGGGGGGACAAGGAAAATCGAAATCCAGTAAGTTCCGTCGTGAAAAACGTGATTACGTTGCCCGTCGTACTGAGGAAGAAGTAGCACGTCAGCAGGCCGAAAATTTGGTGCTAAAGCTCACCGAGTTCGTTACCGTAAGCGAATTGGCTTCCATGATGAACATACAGCCGACGGAAATCATCAAGGCTTGTATGCAACTTGGAATCTTCGCTTCACTCAACCAACGACTCGATGCCGAAACGATCAATATCATTTCAAGTGAATTCGGATTCGAGGTGCAGTTCGTAAGCGCCGATGTAATTGAACAGATTGCCGAAGAAGAAGACATCCCGGAGAAAATGGAGACGCGCCCACCCGTGATTACCGTGATGGGTCACGTCGACCACGGTAAAACGTCGCTACTTGACTTCGTCCGCAAAGCAAACGTTATCGCAGGCGAAGCAGGTGGTATCACACAGCACATCGGAGCATACAGTGTGGAGCTGGCCAATGGTCGCAAAATCACCTTCCTCGATACACCGGGTCACGAGGCCTTCACCGCCATGCGTGCGCGTGGAGCCAAAGTAACCGACTTGGCCATCATCGTGATCGCAGCAGATGACAGCGTCATGCCACAAACCAAAGAAGCAATTTCACACGCACAAGCCGCCGGCGTGCCGATGATTTTCGCCTTCAACAAAATTGATAAGCCCGGAGCCAACTCGGATAAAATCCGCGAACAACTCTCGGCCATGAATATCCTCGTAGAAGAATGGGGAGGTAAATTCCAAAGCCAAGAGATCTCAGCTAAAAAAGGTCTCAATATCGATGCACTGCTCGAAAAAGTGTTGCTTGAAAGTGATCTCCTCGATTTGAAAGCAAACCCGAACAAACGCGCCGTAGGTACCGTTATCGAATCGACCTTGGATAAAGGACGCGGTTACGTGACCACCTTGCTCGTTGAGTCCGGAACTCTGAAAATCGGTGACGCTATTCTCGCCGG
>CANHYZ010000167.1 GCA_947464885.1 Flavobacteriales bacterium | reverse complement strand
TTGCTTTCCACAGGATACGTAAACGGCACAGAATCTTGTAACCATATCATCGGAATCATCACGTTCTCCACCTGCTTGCCATCGGTTATCACCGCAAAAGCCTTCTTGCCAATCAATCCTTCCGGAAGTCCCTCAGGAAGAGAATCAATCTCCACCAAACTGTCGATGCGCATGCTTACGATTTCCGTTAGACGAATGTCCGTTTGCAAATCCACGATGGCCGACTTCGGCTCCAGATAACCTTCTTCATCCGCCTTCTTCTCCTCCACATCCGTGTGCTTGATAAACGTATACAAGTCGTGACCCAAGAAATGCTTCGTACTCGGTTCGCGACTGTTGCCCTTGGGCGACATCAACACACTAGGCTCCAACACAAACAAGCGCTCACCGGGCGTGCCGGGCGTCCACAATGCAAGATCCTCCGCGCTGTGCGCATCCACCTCGGCCGGCGTTACTTCCGTCCATAAACTGTCCTCCGTCGCATCAGACAAAAAACTCTCCGATGCTACGTGCGTCTTCTTGGCACGGAACGGCTGACCAAACACCTGCACATACTCCCCTTCCGCATACGTCTTGGGCAACTTCTCGAAATACTCCACCGTGCAATACACACGCTCTCCGCGCTTCGCCTTTTCCTTGTAATGCACAAAATATTCACCCATGGGCAAGGTGTCGCCCATGAAAATCATCATGTCCTCATTGTTCTTGAACTCCTCGTTCAACTCACTGATGTTGCCGCGCTGATTGCGCGAAATGAAATGACTCTGCCACGTGCTAATAACCGCACCCAGAATCACCATGGCAAACCCCAAGTGCGCCACACTGGCACCCATCAAATCGAACTTGCCCTTGATCACACGCCACGCATAATCGGCGTTGGCCACCATGGCAAACACACACGCCCATACCAAAAGAATCAGCGACAACTCAGCCGCTTCCACTTCAACCGCCCATCCAATGAGGGCAGTAATACCAATCGAAACCAACAAGGCTAATGCAATGCTACTCGCGAACTTCTTGAACTCCGTTTTCTTGTATTTCAAGAACTGACCAATGGCAACGATAATAAAGAGCAAAAACGCCAACGGTACCTGTATGCGGTGATACACATCGAAACGCTCCTTGTCGGCCGGCGCCGAAAACTGGTGATCCGCCATACGCTTAAACACCTCCCAATCCGTCGATTGATGCAACGAAGTGAAGAGTCCTTCAAATGGCGCCAATAGAATATTACCAACATTCACCGACGTCACCACCGTGATGTGAATCGACGAGAGGATTAGAATCAACGCTCCGATGAACATCCAGAATTCACGGCTCCACAAGTCTTCCTCTTCCTCCTGCGGTACGCGGAAATATTTGCGATACCCCACAATGAGCATCACCAACGAGGCCAACAAAAACACAATGGTGAGTAAAGGAACCCAGGTGCCTTCGCCCGGCAAAAGTTTTTCTTGTTCGGCAGCAGCTACCTCGGGAGCGGTCATCAAGTTGCCCAGCGCCAATAAAAACAACACACCACACAGCGCAGCATAACCCATTTGCCAGCGGCGGTTGGGTACCATCAAGTACGTACTCCATGCCGTGAAGAACAACAGATACACCATGAGCTGCGCGAGAATACCACTGTCCACAAACGAGTGCACACTGCTATCCCCAAGCACCCCACTGCGCGTGAGGAAGGTCGAATACAACACGAAAATGAAGGAGCTGATGTTGAGCAACAACGAGGCATACACACTCGTCCCCTTGCGCTGATTGATCACCAATAAGTGCGCTCCTGCGACAAGTAACAACCACGGAACCAACGACGCATTCTCTACAGGATCCCATGCCCAGAAACCACCAAAACCAAGCGCCTCATACGCCCAAGCACCGCCCATGAGAATGCCCGTTCCCAAAATCATTACGCCGAAAAACGCGTAAGGAATAGCCGGCTTCATCCAACCTTGAAAATCCTTACGCCAGAGTCCGGCAATAGCATACGCAAACGGAATGATTGTCGAAGCAAAACCCAGGAAGAGTGTCGGCGGGTGAATCGTCATCCAGTAATTCTGCAACAACGGATTCAATCCCTTGCCATCCATAAATGGCTGGAGCGACAAGTAATCCGGACGCAAGGTCCATGGAAGCCCTACGTTGATAGGGTGTTCACGCAATAGTAAAAATGGATTGCTGCCGAATTGGAATTCACCGAAGTACACACCAAGCAGCATGCTCGCCAAGAAAAACTGGACCATCGCCAGAATGCTCATCACCCAAGGCTCCCATTGCTTCGAGGTGCGCAACAAGAACAGACCAATTACCACATGCCAGAAGGTCCAAAGGAGAAAGCTGCCCTCCTGCCCTTCCCACATGCAACTGAAGACATACTTCATCGGCATCGCATTGTTCAAGTGGTCCCACGCGTACTTGTATTCATACAGGTGGTTGAACAGAATGTAAAACAAGGTCGCAATAACCCCGAAAACACCCACTGCATGCGCATAGAATCCCAGGCGCGCCGGTTTCATCCATGGGTTGTTTAACCCCTCGTGCCGCGTCGCCAGATAATAGCTAATGGCCGTGAATAGAGCAGCCACAAAGCTGAGCACGACAAAAAAATTGCCCAGCATGCCGGGCCATAGATTTTCGTTGAGGTATTGAATTTCTTCCATAATAAGCTTAAAAAAAACGCTGTTCTATTCGAACCGTTAAATCAGTTTTCCGCTGCAAGCGAGTGCTTTTGATCGTTGTACTTGCTCGGACATTTCATGAGCATGTGCGAGGCATAAAAGACGCCATCACTTCCCATTTTGCCTTCGAGCGTAACGTTTTCACTCATCTCGAGACCCATGGGTTTGCCTTGCTTGTCGCGCAAATGCACATAGCACGTGCGCCCTTCACTATCTTGAACATAGAACTTGGTCAGGTCAGCATCCTCATTGGCATTGTATTCCACTTCATGCGTTTTATCGAATGTGCCAACAACCTTGACTTGCTTCTCACCCTTGGCTGTCGCCTCTGCAAACGTCACACTGTCAACAGCCTTGGTATAAGTAGAAACCAAAATTGCAGCCACAGCTGCGATGAGTACAACGAGTACCACGTGCATCTTCTTCATGACTTCCCTCCTTTTTGTTGCTCCATGCGCGACACGCGACGATCCAAGCGCCAGATATAGGCTATCAAACCGAACAACACGATGAAGGCAACTCCGATAACGACCTTGATTTTGCCGCTTTCATAAAAGAATTCTTCCATGCCATCGGCAGCCTGCATGCGTATACCGGCTAAGGCAATCAGGAGCGTGAGTAATATTCGTTTAAGCATGTGTTTCATCATGTTGTTCCAATTTTTGAATGCGATAGTTCAGGCGGTAAATCCAATAGCCCAATAAAATGAACCCTGCACAGGCCGGGTAAAACACCGAACGCAGCGAACTATCCAGATCATATTTCGAAAACGCGGGATTTCCGCTCTTACCGGGATGAAGCCCTTCAGTGAAGCGCGGCATCACCATCAACAAAACGACCATCAGCACAAAGGCGAAGATGTTGAAGATGGCCGAAAGGCGGGCGCGCTTTTCTTCATCACCCGTTGAATTTCTTAGAATGAAATACGCGACATACACCATGAATACCACCATGGCGCCATTGAGCTGCGGATCGTTGGTCCACCAATCACCCCACGTAAATCGGGCCCATAACGAACCCGTTACTAAGCCCAATACGCAGAATACCAATCCTGCTGAAGCGGCTGCTGAAGCACGGGTATCATGGTCGGCATCCACCCGTCCGTTTTCCTTACCCAATGCGCGGATGCTTGCGATGAAGCTAATGGTCATCAATACAAACATGGTAAACCACATAGGCACGTGCCACATCAAATTGCGAATGCTCTCGATGATGATGGGCTGGTAGGGAAATCCATAACGCGTGAACGACTCCGCTTTTACTTGATACGTGCACTCGGCATTGCGTGTGCCCGGCATAAAGACAAAGCCTTCATGACCGACCGGCGAATCCACGATGATGGTTCCGTCAATATCGTTGTTGGCAGCAAAACCAAAACGTTTGGAGGAAATTGTATCGGGAAGAAACACACTGACAATCACGTTGGCATTATCGACCACCTCCAATACATCGGCGCAATAGACCGCTGAGGAATCGACCGACAGGAAAACCTGTACAGAAGACTCGGCCTCTTTAAAGTGCGTAGCATAGCCGGTGAACTTGAATTCATTGCGTCCGGGGTGCAACTTGGAGGCACTCACGGCCAAACCGCCCGGTCCCATGGGATGCCACAATGAAAATACCGCTGCGTAGAGCAGCAGACCAATACAGGTAATCTTAAGCCAATTCTTCATTCCTTACAGCAGGGTTCTACAATTTCTCCGGTGGCCTTTATTCTCGCCAAAGGTAGGGGAACAAGATATAAGACAACGCAAACGACACAACGTTCAAAACAATAAGCACAACAACATTTAAACTGTTGGCATCCGCAGAAGCGCCCTCGAGGGCCAACGTGGTTTGTCGCACAATGGTAATTAGCAGCGGAATGATCACCGGGAAGCCCAAAATGGCCACCAGTCCGATGCCGGCTCCCGAACGAAACGCAATGCCGGCCACAAAGGTCAGGGCAAAGCCAAGCCCTGTGCTTCCGAGCAACAGCCCTGCGATAAACTGGGCCATGTCCGCATCAGCAAAAGCGGCAGTTCCAAAGAACACCATGAAAAAAAAGACACTCAATAAATTTAGCAACGCGATGAGAAGGGCATTGTAAATGGCCTTTGCCAGGATGATCGCCCGTGGATTGGCTAGGGTATACATATAAAGATGTGTTCCGGCTGTTTCCGACACAAACGTCTTTTGCATAGCATTGAACGCAGTGAAAACGCCGGTTACCCAGAGGAGCGCTCCCCAGGTTTTGGCCGACTCAATCTGCTCAAAACCAAGATAACAGACGAAAACAGTGGCCAGCACATAGAGTAATACACCTGCCAGGGCATGTTTCTGCCTTAGCTCCAAGCGTAACTCCTTGTTAAATAGCGCCCAAAATGATTGCACGGCGTCAAAAATACAACAGCCCTTTGTACACATCCTTATTTTCATAACCCCCTGAAAGCCACAAGGCTCAGTGAACGAATTGAGCGAACTTGTAACCTTACATGCGTGTATCCCGTTAAAGGGTGTATCCATTGAAGAAGACAGATCAACCGCTTGCGTTTGAACCTTTCCCTCCCTCACTGGTACAAGAAAAAGTATCACGCCAAACCGTTTTAAAGAAAACACAATGAACCGTACAAAAACATTGGTCATCGCCCTATGGGCCATGTTTGTTGGACAATTTGCCATCGCCCAGAAAGGCAATGAAGATCAACTCGTCAAAGACGCCAACACTTTTTTCGCAGCAGGTGCTTACCTGAAGGCCTTCCCGCTTTACTCCCAACTCGTTTCGCTGTATCCGAACCATGCGGAGTACACCTACAAATTCGGTGCTTGCGCCATTTACGGTGATGCGGATAAAACAAAAGCCGTTCGCTACCTGAACGCAGCTATCGCCAAGAGTGTCAACGATCCCGATGTGTATTTCTTCCTCGGTCGCGCCTATCA
>CANHYZ010000166.1 GCA_947464885.1 Flavobacteriales bacterium | reverse complement strand
GATTCACACCATCGACGATACAACATTCTGCTACGGCGGATCATCACTGATGACCGCTTGCGGCGCTGACCATTACGTTTGGATGAACGAAGACACATTGCTGTTAACCAACGTAGACACAACAACCATCGCTTGGGTTAAAGGATACAATATCGAGGGCTGCTGGGGTATGTCGAATCGTATTCAGATTACTACACTCGAAGTACCTGAAGTGACCATCGAGCCACTCGGACCAACGGTATTTTGCGGAGAAGGAAGCGCAGAACTTATTGCATACTGCGAAACAGAAGCAATGCTCATCTGGAGCGACGAGTTCGAAACGGAAGGCGACTATTTGGTAACAGATACAGCGGGTGTCTATACCGTTACGGCTGAATCACCAAACGGCTGCACCGGCAGTGCTTCACAAGAAATCGAATTCATTGAGCTTCCCAATGCTTCAATGACCGTAGCCCAAAATTCAGTATGTATCTCCGGCACACCGGTAAACCTACTCGGACTTCCTGAAGGCGGCTTCTTCGTCGGTGATGGTGTTATCGGTAACACATTCGATCCGGCAATGGCCGGCGGCGGATTGCACGAATTGCAATACATCATCCTGGACAAAAACGGTTGTGAAGGATCCTCCTCTTCAGCATCCATTGAAGTGCTCTTCTTCCCGACGGTCATATTCGTTGCTGACGACAGTGTGTGCACCTTCGACTCCCCTATTCAATTGATTGGTGAGCCGATTGGCGGAACTTTCCAGGGTGATGGTGTAATGGATGATGTGTTCTACCCTGCCCTTCCGGGTACAGGTGGCCAAAACATCACCTACACCTACGTCGATAATCAAGGCTGTATCAACGTCGCCAACCAGATCATCTTTGTTGATCCATGCGAAATCACCGCTGTAGAAACTATCGAAGCGACCACTTTCAACGTTTACCCTAACCCGGCAGAAAACTTCTTCGTGATCCAAAGCCCGGATAACAATTTGTTCCAGGCATCATTGATGAGTGTTTCAGGCCAGCAAGTAGACAGCTTCTCAGGGTACAATCAGGTACGTTTCTCCACTGAAACATTGCCCGCAGGTTGCTACTTCGTGAAGATCCAGGGCACACATTCAACACCAATCATCCCCTTGATGATTCAACACTAGAACCTAACTTAAACAGCGATAAACCTAACTTGCAACAATGGCCCTTCGGGGCCATTTTGCATTAGATACATTTGAAATAGTCGAAGGGCTCAGCGCAAGAAGCGCATTGGTATAAAGACTTGCAAGCTGTAGAGCCAAACTGAGAAATCATGCGTGTTTCCGTAGAACCGCAGCGAGGACATTTTACATCGCGCAATCGGCCCATTAAAAGTCCTTTGTCCGCGCTTCCCTTTTGTGGGGGCGCTATTCCCTCCAGCCGCAACTTTTCGCGCGCTTCATCGGTCATCCAATCGGTTGTCCAAGCCGGCGAAAGGACTGTACTAATCGTATAGTTGGGAATGCCGTATTCATCTAGAACTTCGGCGATATCGGTCTCGATGGTTTTCATGGCAGGACAACCACTGTAGGTAGGCGTTATAGTCACCTCAACTCCAGCGTCACTGATTAACACTTCCCGCACAATACCCATCTCCACCACATTCAGCACCGGAATTTCCGGGTCGCTTACCTCAGCGAGAATGGACCATATGTGATCCGAGCTCACCATTTAGCGCCGGGATAGGCACGCTGCATAAACTGCATTTCGGCCAATAAGAAACCCATATGCTCCGTGTGCCTGCCTTCACGGCCGCCCTTATGATGCCAAGCTTCCGTAGGCATGGCCAGTGTAGCCTCGTCAAATAAGGCGGTGCATTGCTTTTTCCATTCATCGACAAGCAATGCTCGATCTACAGCATAGCCTGCATTTGCCAATTCGTTTTCCAATGCATCCATACCAAACATTTCACCCACATAAGGCCAAAGCTGATTAGCGGCCTCCTGAATGCGCTTGTGGCTCTCCTCTGTGCCGTCGCCCATGCGTTTCACCCAGTCAGAAGCATGCTGAACGTGATAGCGCAACTCTTTGATTGACTTTTCCGCAAATCCACTGAAAAACGCATCGTTGCTTGACTTCAATTTATCCAGAAACAAGAGATAAAAAGAAGTATAATAATACTGACGCATGATGGTCGCAGCGTAATCACCGTTGGGCAATTCGAGCATGAGGATATTATTATACTCCTGCTCCATGCGTGTTAAGGCCAGCGCATCCTCATCGCGCTTCTGCGTATCGAGCTGGGCTGCGTGTTTGTAAAGGTTGGTGGCCTGGCCGATATAATCCAATGCTATATTCGCCAGGGCAATATCTTCTTCGAGAATAGGCCCGTGTCCACACCACTCACTCAGTCGTTGACCAAGAATCAGTGCGTCATCAGCAAGACGAATAGTATAATTGAATTGTTGAAGTTGAGTCATACGTAATGGGTAACAAATTTCACTAATGATGGTTCAGCAACGAATCACATATGTCCGACTTCAGGGGGAATATCGTAGAAGGTTGGATGGCGGTACACCTTGTCATTAGCCGGGTCAAAGAGGAAGTCTTTATCAGCCGGTGCAGAAGCAACAATATCTGCGCTACGCACTACCCAGATGCTCACGCCTTCCATGCGGCGGGTGTAGACATCGCGCGCATTTTCAATGGCCATTTTAGCATCGGCTGCGTGCAAGCTGCCCGCATGCTTGTGTGCAAGTCCGTTCTTACTGCGAATAAATATTTCCCAAAGGGGCCAGTTGCTGTTGCTCATACGTGTTGAATTTGGTGCTGCAAGTTAGCAAATTCGAAAGGTATTGCCGACATCTGAAAAATGTCGTCATCGTTTCCGGCGCTTAGCACGCTAATCGTTCATAAACAGGAATTCAGGAATCCCCTAAATGCGGAATTCGATCGATGCGAAGTTTATTCTTTTCCTACATTGCCACAAATAATTAACCCTATGACCAAACCCTTACTCTTCATCGCGGCCTTATTCGCGTTTGCATCCTCGCAAGCGCAAACGTTTGTTGACGACTTCGAATCCTATGCAACTGGCGACATGCTCGCCGCAACAAGCGCTACTTGGGAAACGTGGTCGAGCCCAAACGGTGGAGCCGACGACGTCTCGGTCACCAACAACAATGCGCATAGCGGAACACAATGCGTCTACTTCGCGTCTACCTCTGCTACCGGCGGTCCTGCAGATGTGGTGTTGCCCTTTCCCGGCGAATTGAACACCGGCCAATTCAACCTGGACATGTGGATGTATATCAATCCCGGCGGTGCCTATTTCAACCTTCAGGAAACCGGAAACATCGGTACTTCGTGGGCGGCAGATGTGTATTTCACGGCGAATCTGGCTCAGTTCACCTCCGGTGGATCGCTGCTGTTGGACTGCCCCTATCCGCAAAGCGAGTGGTTCAAGTTGAGTATGCACAACGACATGAGCACCAACACCTGGGAAATCCTCATCAATGATATCAGCCAAGGAACGTATGCCAATGCTGCGACACAGATCGCCAGCATGGACATCTATCCACTGCAGGACAATCAATTCTACATCGATGACGTTTCCTACTCCTTCGAGCCCTACACGTTGAGCGCGAACAACGGAGCTGCTATTTCAATCAACAACATGGGCTCCGGTTTAGCAGGACAACAAGTCACGCCCGCTGTGACCATTCGCAATCTTGGAACAGAAGCAATCACCTCTTTCGACTTGAATCTGGTATACAACGGTACAACCCTTACCCAAAATGTTACGGGGGTAAACATTGCTTCATTGGCATTTTACACAGTGAATTTCGCAGAGTCATTTAGCCTTGCTGCCGGAGAGAACGACGCAGTGGCGACCATCAGCAATGTCAACGGCCTCCAGAATGATGACGACCAATCGGACGATATCAAGGTATTGAGTGTTGATCCCATCGTTCCTGCGCCCGGAAAAATGGTCGTTGCCGAGGAAGGCACCGGCACGTGGTGCCCGTGGTGTGTGCGCGGAACTGTTTTCATGGATGAACTGGGCGACCGCTATGAAGGCTTCTACATCGGCATCGCTGTTCACAATGCCGATCCAATGACCGTTGGACCATACGATAGCGCTATGGGCAATCTCATCAGCGGCTACCCCAGCGGATTGGTTGATCGCGGTCCCGAGTATGATCCTTCGCAATTCGAATTGCCCTTCTTACAACGTATTCAAATTGCCCCGAAAGCGCTCATCGAAAACGGCGCGCAATTCGATGCAGGCACGCAAAACTTAAACATCAGCGCCTCGACAACCTTTCAGGAAAACGTAACGGGCGACTATCGCGTGGCAATGGTGATTACCGAAGACGGACTAAGCGGAACAACAACAGACTGGGCGCAAGCCAATGCCTATGCCGGTGGCGCCAACGGTGACATGGGCGGATATGAAAACCTTCCTAATCCGGTGCCTGCAGCGAGCATGGTATACGACCACGTTGCACGCATCATCAGTCCCTCATTCAATGGCTTGCCTAACGCCTTTGCAGGCGCAATGATGGCAGGCAGCAACAGCGTGCACAATTTCAGCGTGCAGGTGCCCGACTCCTGGAACCTCGACAACATTCACATAGTAACGATGGTCATCGCTCCTGACGGAACCATCGAAAACGCGATGGCGACCACCTTGGCAGAAGCTGAAACCAACGGTTTCCAGCAAGGAATGATGGTTGTTTCGACCACAGAGGTTACTGCTCCTGACGAGACTTTCAACCTGTATCCGAATCCTGCCCGCGAACAAATCGTAGCCAAGGTGAACATGACGGGATCTTCAAACATGACGATGCGTCTGCTCAGCACCGATGGTCGCTTGTTGCGCGAACGCACCTATACCAATCTCCACGGCATGCAGGTATTCCCCATTGATCTTACCTCACTTGCGGAAGGCATGTACATTCTTCAACTGGTGAACGAACAAGGTGCCGTTCAACGCACCTTCATTAAAGAGTAAACGAACACGCTACCATAAAAAAGAGGCCGTCCAGTGGACGGCCTCTTTCATTATCTCATCAACCTTAGTTTATGCGGCATGCACTGCGGCGCGCTCTTGCTGCTTTTGAGCATAAGCCATCGCTGCTTCACGCACCCATGCACCCTTTTCATGTGCTGCGTTGCGTGTTGCCAGTCGCTGCTTATTGCAAGGGCCATTGCCTTTAACAACTTCGTTAAACTCGGTCCAGTCAATCTCTCCAAATTCATAATGACCGGTCGACTCATTCCACTTGAGATCCTTATCCGGAATGGTGAGTCCCAGATACTCTGCCTGAGACACGGTCATATCCACAAATTTCTGACGCAATTCGTCGTTGCTGTGACGTTTGATTTTCCAAGCCATGTTCTGCGCGCTATTCGGTGAATGCGCATCGCTCGGACCGAACATCATCAAGGCAGGCCACCACCAGCGATTGAATGCCTCTTGAGCCATCCGCTTTTGTGCCGCGTTGCCGTGCTTAGCAAGAGCGATCATAATTTCATAGCCCTGGCGCTGGTGAAAGCTTTCCTCTTTACAGATACGCACCATGGCGCGGCTGTAGGGACCGTAACTTGTGCGCTGAAGCGACACTTGATTCACAATGGCAGCGCCGTCGACAAGCCATCCGATG
>CANHYZ010000165.1 GCA_947464885.1 Flavobacteriales bacterium | reverse complement strand
TGGCGACAGACAACGTCGTTAATGGTGGCCCGCAATTTTCATCAGCTCGACAACAACATTCTCTACCCCACCATCGATGAAACCGGCGAGCATCGAGGGGTTGTGGGGATGGAGTTTCCTGCTATTCCTTACCTCATTCACCTTGTTTCGATTCCACTAGGCTACGACCATTGGTACGGGCGTCTGATTACCTTGCTGATTGTAAGCATTGGGAGCTGGTACTTTTTTGCATTGCTGCGATTGTATGTGAATGAACGCACAGCCGCAGTGGCAACGGTGGCGTATTGTTTTTCCTCGCTTTTTCATTTGGGGCGAAAAGTCATGCCGGATCCTACAAGCCTTTCCCTCATTCTGATTGCACTCTTCTATGGTTTTACTTTTCTCAAACAAGGCACGTGGTGGCGTCTGCTATGTTATATGGTTTTCGCTGCGCTTGGCGCATTGATTAAAATTCCGTTCGGTCTTTTCCTGGCGCTTTTGGCCATTCCCTTTTTCGAAAAAACAACCACCAACAAGACACGCTTGGCATTGGCAATCGCCTCGGTTCCGGTTTTGTTTGTTATCTGGTGGTGGTATTTCGATTGGAATATGCAGTTAGCCGAGCGCTTTGGACAATGGTATAATTCAGGGAAGCCACTCGCACAGGGTGCTTTAGAATTGTGGCAACACCGTACAGAAGTTGTTCAGCGATTCTTTTTTTCAGCCTTTCATTCTTTCGTCCTTGGTACAATCACCATCGCAGGATGGATTTACCTGCTGTATCGCCGCAACAAATCTATCCTCCTTGTTTCAGCGATTCTTGTTCCGTTGATTGCCCTTTACATGATGAAGTCGGGCAGTCTTTTTTCTCATCACGGTTATTACGCGCTGGTGCTGGTTCCATTCATGGCATTTGTGCTGGCTCAATTTCTAACACAGCTGCCGCGACGATGGGCAGTCATCCTACTTGCCGTTGGTGTGATTGAATCTGTGGCCAATCAGCAACATGATTTCTTCATCAAGCCGCAGGCATTTCATAAGCTTCAACTCGAACAGATCGCCGATGAGGTTTCCGATCCGGATGATTTGGTTGGTTTAGTTTCCAATGCCAACCCCAATGAGTTCTATTTTTTAAATCGCAAAGGATGGTTGATCGACCCCGATGAAACGTCAGCGGCGAACTTGCATGGCCTATTTGAGCGAGGTTGCAAATACGTTTTCATGCCCCGCGAGCGTTACACGTCGGCATTAACATTTAACGTGATCTTCGAAAACGAGCATTACTTGGTGTTTGCCCTAAACTAGCCCTATCTTCGTGTTGAATGAAACGTTGGTTAGGCATAATCATGGTGGGTTGTTACCTGTTGCTCAGCGCAGGGATTCAATTGCACGTGCACTATTGCTGCGGCCAATTATCGGACGTTCACTTTTTCGATCAGACCTCCTGTAATCACACGGACGAAGATGCTGATCATTGCTGTAAAAAGAATAGTTGCTGTTCGTATGTGCATCTTGATTTCAACGTAGACGATTCGCATGAACCGACAGCATCGATGGTATATCAGACCGGCATCGTGGAGACAACGCCTTTGGTTCTTTCAGCGCACACACCCTTCGCAGCACATCAATCTTCCTTTTCTTTTCAAGAAGATTCGTCACCGCCTATAGGGCGGCGCTACGTGCTCTATCATTCCCTTATTCTTTACGCTTAGGTTCTTTTCTTGAGCGCTTCTCAAGAGCGTTCCATCGCAACGCTATCAGGCAGCATCGCGCCAAAGACGATTGTGCAGAACAACCCATTCGCAACAGACGGCGCAGAGATATGCCCCGACATTAACGAACTTCCTCCAGAACAATATCATACACTTTGTGAAATGAAAAAAGCAATTCTCATCCTCATCATACTAGCCGGTTCTATTTGCGGCTATACTCAAAAAACCGACAACAAGCCTGTTACTACTTCCTTTTGGGTTGCGGGTGTTTGCGGCATGTGCGAACAAACGATTGAAGCTGCGCTAGATGCCAAGGGCGTCATCAAGGCCGACTTCTCGCTTTCCAACAACTTGCTTACGGTGACCTATAAGCCGAAAAAAATCAGCGAGCAACAGTTGCATGTCCTTCTTAACGAAGCCGGCTACGACACGGAGAAAAGCACCTGCACGGATGAGCAGTACGCGCGTGTCCACGGTTGTTGCAAGTATCGCGAACTCGAAAAACATTAAGACCATGAGACCAATTTTACACCTCCTATTCCTCCTGTTCGCGGGCCAGGCTTTCGCGCAAGGCCTTTCGGGTGTCGTGATGGGAGAATCCCATGACGGAAAAAAGGAACCCTTACCGTTCGCTACAGTGGTATGGAAAGGTACGCGCAGCGGCACACTAACCGACGATCTAGGGAAGTTCCACATTGGTATACCACCGGGGGCAACACAACTTGTTGTTTCCTATCTCGGCTTTACGTCCGATACCATCACGTATTCCGGTGGCACGCAGTTAAGCGTCACCTTGAAGGAGGCAGAAGGCGTGCGATCGTCCATCGACATTGTAGGTGAGCGTTCTTCGACGTTCATCAATTCACGGGATCCGCAGCTCTTCCAGGTGTTGAATGAAAAGGAACTTTGCAAGGCGGCCTGTTGTAACCTGAGTGAAAGTTTCGAAACGAATGCTTCCGTTGATGCCACCTTTGCTGATGCGGTGACGGGCACAAGGCAGATCCGAATGCTGGGATTGGAGGGCAAATACACCCAGATGCTTTATGACAACATTCCCTCTGTTCGTGGTTTATCGAGTAGCTCAGGACTTTCCTTTGTTCCCGGACCTTGGGTGAAAAACATCTACATCACCAAAGGTGTGGGATCCATCACAAGTGGCTATGAAAGCATGGCCGGTCAAATCAATGTTGCCTTAAAGAATCCTGATACAGCAGAGCGTTTTCACCTCAACGCCTATGCGGGCAGTGGCGGTCGCACGGAGCTGAATTTGGTGCTTGGTCCCAAGCGTGAAAGTGAGGAAGAAATCGTCGTGGTAGAAAGTGAGCATGATCACGAGCATGATCACGAAGGTGAGCATGATCACGAGCATGAAGCAGAGCATGAGCATCACAATCACCTCAAAGGAAGCCTGCTGGCGCATGGTGCGTTTTCGAACCTGCGCACTGACATGAACAAAGACGGGTTTCTGGATAATCCACTCTTCTCCAACATTCTTCTCCGGAATGAATGGCACCTCGACGGGCACAAGGGGCTCGGCGCGCAATTGGCCCTGAATTATCAAAACATGAATAACGTCGGTGGACAATTCGACTTCGACCCAAACGATGAAATTCGCTCAGCGCTTTGGGGTGTAAATACACAAACGCGCCGTTACGAAGCCTCAGCGAAAGTTGGTTATGTTTTCCCCGACAAACCCTGGAAGAGTTTCGGTAGCCAATTCAACGCAGTATATCACGATCAAGAGGGACGCTACGGTTATAGGCGCTACAATGGCGAGCAACGCAGTGGTAGAATGAATCTGCTGTTCGCCTCGCGCATTCTCAATGAGCACAATACATTCACTACCGGTTTCAGCTTTGTTTTCGATGATTACCGCGATACGTTGACGAGCACTGAACCGTTGTTTTTCTTCAACAATTACACCTTGAATCGCCAAGAACGTGTGCCCGGTGTTTTCTTTGAGTACACCTTAAAAGTAGACGACAAATTCACCCTGGTTGCAGGACTCCGAGAAGATTATCACAACGTATACGGCGCCATGTTTACCCCTCGTCTGCACGCACGCTACAGCATTAACGACCATCTATCAATTAAGGCGGTTGGTGGTGTAGGTTATCGCACGCCGATGCTCATCATGGATAACATCGGGATACTGGCATCCAATCGTCAAATCATCCTTGACGGTGATAACCCCAAGGGGTATTATGGAATGGATATGGAGAAGGCCACCAACGCAGGACTCTTATTGACCTGGAAAGGTGATTTATTCTATCGTCCGGCTACCTTCAGTCTAGATGGCTTCATGACGCAGTTTGAACAGCAGGTGGTCGTAGATGTTGAATCGCCGGGCTTTGTGCGTATGTATAACCTCGATGGCCAAAGCTTCAGCAACAGCGTTCAAGGTGAATTCCAATGGTCACCGATGCGCCGACTGGACTGCAGGCTTGCCTACCGTTGGTTGGAGTCGCGCGCGCAATACACGCAAGGACTGCGTGATCGCCCGTTGGTGAATCGCCACCGTGCTTTCATTAACCTAGCCTACGAAACCCGAAAGCGGTCGAATGGCGCACAATGGCGCTTCGATGCCACGGTACAATGGGTCAGCAAGAAACGCCTTCCGTTCATCATTAGCAGCCATGATGAGCATGCTACAGAAGCACTCAGCACCTGGACAGCTGATTATTGGCAGGTAATGGCTCAAGCAACGTATGTATTCAGGACAAATCTTGAGTTGTATGTCGGTGGAGAGAATCTCACCAACTTCATGATTCACGATGCAATCATTTCAGCGGAAGATCCTACTTCCAATTTCTTCGATGCGTCGTTGGTTTGGGGGCCGGTTTTCGGACGTATGGGGTACGTTGGTTTGCGATGGATACTGCCTTGATGGCTGTTAGAGCAGACTGAGTTGCACGTATTGGTGCTCGAAGTCGAGCAACCACCGCTTACGCTGCACACCGCCACTGTAGCCTACATAGGTACCATCCTTCCCAATCACTCTGTGACATGGAATAAGAATCGCGATAGGGTTTTTGGCAATCGCTGAGGCAACGGCACGAGTGAGTTTGATATCGCCCAACTGGCGTGCAACATCCTCGTAGCTCACCGTTTTAGCAAACGGAATGCGCATGAGTTCTTCCCAAACGGTTTGCTGAAAATGCGTGCCATCAAGATGCATGGGGACGTCGAGTGTTGTTGCATTACCATTGAAGAAAAGGGCTAATGCGTGCAGTATGCGGTGTAGGTTGTGGTCATCATCATCTCGTGTAGGTTCATCGACAAACTCGATACGCGAAAGCATCGAACCGTGGCCTTCAATGCGAAGCCAACCCATGGGAGATTGAAAATGAACAACCGATTTGCGCATGGGGTCAAATTAAGGCAATTGAGGCTTCACAAATCGTTCATTTTAGGAAGTTCTGAAATCACTACTTTCGCATTTCGTTAAAACCGACAAAACATCATGAAAAAACTGGTAGAAGAATTCCCGAATCACTTGCGCGAGGCACTTGCGATCGGCCGCGCAGCCACATTGAATCCATGCACAAAAAAGATTGACAACATCGTTATTTCCGGCCTGGGCGGAAGCGGCATCGGTGGTAAGATTGTCAGCCAGATCGTGGCTGATAAAGCCGGCGTTCCGATTGTGTGTACCAGCGATTACGTGTTGCCTGAATTCGTGAATTCAAACACTTTGGTCATCATCAGTAGCTACAGCGGTGATACGGAAGAAACAGTTGCAGCCCTGCAAGAGGCCATTGCCAAGAAGGCGGAGATTGCGTGTGTAACCAGCGGTGGAAAAGTACTGGCGGCTTCAAAAGAGCATGGTTTCAACCACATCATCATTCCGGGTGGAAATCCGCCACGTTCGATGTTCGGTTATAGCTCTGTGCAGCTGTTCTTCTTGTTGCGCCATTATGGCTTTATCGATGGTTCG
>CANHYZ010000164.1 GCA_947464885.1 Flavobacteriales bacterium | reverse complement strand
CTCCTACACCGGCCATGCACTCGACTACAAAATGCCGCTGCTCAAAGCACTTCACGCAGTCGATCATGCAGCTACTGCCGTTTGCCAATACTTCGATAAAGACGTCAATAAAGTTGCCGTGACACTGGGATGGGAGCAAGAATATTTCCTCATCGACAGCTCATTGCACAATGCACGCCCTGACATCGCCATGACCGGCCGCGCTCTCTTCGGTGCACGCCCGGCGAAGGGACAACAGCTGGAAGACCACTACTTCGGATCAATTCCCGAGCGTGTCATGGCTTTCATGCAAGAATTCGAATACGAATCCCATTTGCTCGGAATACCCGTTACAACCCGTCACAACGAGGTTGCACCCAACCAGTTCGAGTTGGCTCCGATGTTTGAAGAAGCAAACCTTGCCAACGACCATAATCAGCTGGTCATGGACGTGCTTGAAAAAACAGCACGCAAACACAACTTCCGCATTCTGTTGCATGAAAAACCATTTGAGGGTGTCAATGGAAGTGGAAAACACAACAACTGGGCGCTGAGCACAAACACCGGCGTAAACCTTTTAAAGCCCGGAAAAAATCCTAAGACGAACCTCCAGTTCCTCACCTTCTTCGTTAATGCTGTCGCAGCTATTCATGAAAACGCAGACGTGCTGCGCGCTTCAATTGCAACGGTAGGAAACGATCATCGCCTAGGAGCTAATGAAGCGCCTCCGGCCATCATGTCCGCTTTCCTTGGTGGTCACCTGAGTCGCATGCTGGATGATTTGGAGAAAAACATCAAAGCGGGCAAAATGACTCCGGAGGATAAAACAGACCTCAAACTCAACATCGGAAAACTGCCACAAGCACTGCTCGACAATACCGACCGTAACCGTACATCGCCCTTCGCCTTCACCGGAAATAAATTCGAATTCCGCGCCGTGGGTAGCAGCGCCAATTGCGCCAATGCCATGATTGTGCTGAACACCATTGTTGCAAACCGACTCATTCAATTCAAAAAAGATGTCGATGCGCGTATCACAAAAGGCGACGATAAAGACGAAGCCATTTTGAAAGAATTGCAGCGCCTGATCAAAATTAGCAAGCCCATCCGCTTTGAAGGAAATGGCTATGGTGATGAATGGGTGAAAGAAGCCGCAAAGCGCGGACTTAGCAACCTAAAAGACACACCAAGCGCTTTGAAAGTTTGGAAAAACAAGGACGTGCATAAAATGTTTGAAGCACTCAACGTACTTACGCACGAAGAGATTCATGCACGCTATGAAATCGAAGTGGAAACCTACGTGCGCAAGCGTGAAATCGAAGCCCGCGTTACCTCCGATATTGCGGTAAATCACATTTTGCCTGCCGCACTGGATTATCAAACCAAACTCATCGACAACGTACTTGGTTTGAAAGAAATCTTCTCTGCTGCAGAATCCAAAAACCTTTCGCGCACACAAACAGAAATCATCAAGCAGATTTCAACCCATGTCAACGCGCTGAAAGATGCGATCGACAAGATGAATGCCGAGCGAGCGAAAGCAGGCAAACTCGATATCGAAAAGAAAGCAGAAGTATTCAGCAATAAAGTGAAGCCACTTATGGACGCCGCTCGTGAAGCCGCCGACAGTCTTGAACTCATCACGGAAGATGAATCATGGCCTCTTCCAAAAATGCGTGAACTCTTGTTCACTCGTTAATTTTGGTTTGTTTGAAAAAAGGCTGCCGATTGGCAGCCTTTTTTTATGCTTTACTCTGATGTGGTTTAGTTCGTCTTGCCGGGGTAAACACTCAAGGCAACGCGTAATACTTCAACAGCGTTTCGAAGAGACTCCTTATTCAACACATAAGCCAAGCGCACCTGTTGCTTGCCCGGCTCAGGGCGCGAATAAAACCCGGTTGCAGGAGCCATCATCACCGTTTGATTGTTGTGCTCAAAATGTTCCAGCATCCATTGACAAAAACGATCGCTGTCATCAATCGGTAGCTGTGCGATACAATAAAATGCACCCTTCGGCTTTGGACAAACAACACCTGGAATCGTATTCAACCCGTCAATCAAAATATCTCGGCGCTCCACATATTCTGCTACTACACCATCGAAATACTCTTGAGGAGTTTCCAATGCATACATGGAAGCCATCTGACCAAAGGTCGGTGGTGATAATCGCGCCTGTGCAAACTTCATCGCAGCTCCCATGACTTCCTTATTGCGCGTAATCAATGCGCCTATGCGAGCACCACACATGCTGTAGCGTTTACTCACACTATCGATCATGATAGCGTGCTGGTCAAGCCCTTCCAGATTCATGATGCTGTGCGGTGTTGCGCCGTCGTAAGCGAATTCACGATAGACCTCATCAGCCATCAAATACAAATCATGCTTTACGACAATGTCACGCAATTGCTGCAACTCACGCTCACTGTATAAATAACCTGTTGGATTGCCGGGATTACAAATCAAGATTCCCTTGGTACGCTCTGTGATCAATTGCTCAAAAGCTTCAATTGCCGGCAACGCAAAGCCCGTGTCAATTGAACTCATTACAGGAACAACCTTTACTCCTGCCATAACAGCAAAGCCATTGTAGTTGGCATAAAAGGGCTCCGGAATAATCACCTCATCGCCCGGATTGAAGCACGTCATAAAAGCAAATACCAGTGCCTCACTTCCACCTGTAGTGACCATAATTTGATCAGGCGTTAACTCAATCGACTTGGTCGCATAATACTTCGTAAGGCCTTGTCGGTATGCCGCAATACCATCACTGTTGCTGTACTCGACAACTTTCAAATCAAGCTCCTTCATTTTCGCGCGAACGACTTCCGGCGTCTCAATGTCAGGCTGACCGATATTGAGATGATACACCTTGCGACCTTGCTTTTTCGCGGCTTCCGCAAATGGCACAAGCTTACGGATGGGTGAGGCCGGCATAGCAACGGCTTTCGAAGAAATACTAGGCATAAATGACTTTTTATTGTGGGACAAATGTACATGCTCGCCGCATGCACGAAGCATCTTCAGACTTCCTTCCACATAAAATGATGCGGACCAATCAGCGGCACTTCGTAAACGTCGTCAAACTTCTTAAATCCAAGCTGCTCATAGAACGGAACAGCTACCAGACGCGCATCGCACCAAAGCATCGCCACTCCGCGCAAACGTAACTCCTGCAATGCAAACTGAATGAGGGTATCGCCGGCGTGCAGGCGACGAAACTCAGGGTCTGTCGCCATAGCCCGCAAACGATACTGCGGCTGTATGGCCAAGCGCGGCGATTCCATTGCAAAAAAAGACCCGATACTGATGAGGCGTTCATCGGCAAAAACGCCCACGTGAAATGCATCCTCGCGCTCATCGATATCTATAACGCAAACCTCAGACGACGAGAGATGCGGCCATAAAACACGATGACGCAATTGCCGTGTTTCGGCTGCTGATATGCATCGAACCGACAACTCCATTAGGCCATGCTTCCTTCCTTGAGTTTCTCGGTATTCTCAGCAAGCTTCAAGGCTTCAATTATCTCAGCAACCTCACCATTCATAACCGCATCCAGGTTATACAAGGTGAGGTTAATACGATGATCGGTTACGCGCCCCTGTGGATAGTTATAGGTGCGAATCTTAGCACTTCGATCTCCGGTGCTGACAAGGGATTTACGCATTCTGGCGCGCTCCTCCTGTCGACGATTCACTTCCGCCTCAAAAATGCGCGTGCGCAAAATCGTCATGGCCTTTTCGGTGTTCTCGTGCTGCGATCGACCTTCCTGACATTCAACAATAACGCCCGTTGGAGCGTGCGTCAATCGAACAGCGGATTCGGTCTTGTTTACGTGCTGACCTCCCGCCCCACTGGCTCGGAACGTATCTCGTTTAATATCTGCGGGATTGATGATAACGTCAAACTCCTCTGCCTCCGGTAATACGGCCACCGTCGCAGCGCTGGTATGCACGCGGCCCTGCGTTTCCGTTTCAGGCACACGCTGAACGCGATGCACGCCGCTCTCAAACTTCAAGGTGCCATAAACTTCTGCACCCACAATTTCAAATGAAATTTCCTTGAACCCGCCCATCGTTCCTTCATTCTGATTCAAGACTTCATATTTCCAGCCTTGGTTCTGAATGTAGCGAGTGTACATCCGGTATAAGTCACCGGCAAAGATGGACGCTTCATCACCACCGGTGCCTGCGCGTATTTCCATGATGCAGTTCTTAGTGTCTTCCGGATCCTTTGGAATCAACATGTATTTCACTTCTTCATCCAGCTTCTCCTTAAGCGGTGTAAGCTCATCAAATTCCTCCTGAGCCAACTCCTTCAAATCAGGATCTTCATTGGAGTAGAGGATTTCACGGGCAGCCTTCAAGTCATCACTCACCTTTTTATACTCGTGGTACTTGTCTACCAACACTCCCAAATCCTTGTATTCCTTCATCAGCGTTGGATAACGCTTCATATCCGAAATAACATCCGGATCCGTAATCATCTTACCGACCTCATTGTGTCGATCAACAATCGCCGCCAAACGGTCCAATAAATCTTGCATGCCCTAACTCTTTATGATTCGTAAATAAACTCTCCATGCTGCGAACGAATCGTCAGCATCTTCCTATCGGAAGCTTCAACCCTGCCCACAACTTGCGCATCAATATGAAACGTTCGCGCCAACTCAATCATGCGCTCAGCGCTTACAGCGTCTGTATAAATCTCCAATCGATGCCCCATGTTAAACACGCGATACATTTCACTCCATTCCGTTTTGGATTCCTCTTGTATCATCTTAAACAGCGGCGGAACCGGCAGTAGCGTATCCTTAATCACATGCAATCCTTCAATGAAATGCAAAACCTTAGTCTGTCCGCCGCCGCTGCAATGCACAATTCCTTTGACATTCGCTCGAAGCTCGCCCAAAATGGCTTTTACCAGTGGTAAATACGTGCGGGTCGGCGAAAGCACAAGTCGACCTGCATCCAGCGGTGCATCTTCAACGGGATCTGTCAATGCATAGGAGCCGCTATACACCAATTCGTGTGGCACCCCGGAATCAAAGCTCTCCGGATATTTCGCTGCCAACGTATTATAAAAAACATCGTGACGAGCACTGGTCAAACCATTGCTGCCCATTCCCCCGTTGTACTCACCTTCATAGGTAGCCTGACCATAAGATGCAAAGCCAACAATCACTTGACCCGCAGCAATCGTAGTATTATCTATGACATCTGAACGACGCATACGTGCAACAACGGTGGAATCAACAATAACTGTTCGCACTAAATCTCCTACATCCGCAGTCTCTCCCCCGGTTACCGTCACTCCGATACCCATCGACGTAAGCTCATCCGCCAACTCCTGGGTGCCTCTGATAATGGCACTCACAACTTCACCCGGAATAAGATGTTTGTTGCGGCCAATGGTGCTGCTCAATAAAATATGATCAACGGCACCAACGCACATCAAATCATCGAGATTCATGACCAATGCATCCTGTGCGATTCCCTTCCACACGCTGATATCGCCGGTCTCTTTCCAATACATATATGCCAACGACGATTTCGTGCCGGCTCCATCAGCATGCATCACAATACAATGCTCTTCGCTGCCGGTGAGATAATCCGGCACCACTTTGCAAAATGCCTTTGGAAACAAGCCCTTATCCAGATGCTTGATGGCGGCGTGTACGTCCTCTTTTTGCGAT
>CANHYZ010000163.1 GCA_947464885.1 Flavobacteriales bacterium | reverse complement strand
TAGTAATAGGCGAAGCATGCGTTGTCGTATGTAGTGCCGTCGCATCCGCAAACGGGATCAAGGCTTGGAGCACAATCAACGAGGTATCCTTGTTCAATCTGCCATTGGTTGATGCAGTCCGTTAAAGGTGACCCACAGATTTGCTGACATTCCCAAGGAGATTGATAAAAGTTGGGTGAGTAGTCGATGTTGCCAATCACGTAACCACAACCGCTTACCGGGCCGCAACCTCCGCCCAACCAGGTATAGCCGAGAAACATATCGCAAAGGCCGAAGTCGAGACCACTCATATTCATACAACCTCCGGTGCATTCTCCGGAAGTCCACGAGGTGACTCCGCCATAGTTCTGTGCCTCACAATCGTTGCCATAGGTGACGCCGTTGCAGCCACAGACGGGCGCCCAAATGAGCGGACATGCGGCGTTGAGATCAATTAGGGATGAGTCTACACAATCTTGCGCGTTAACGTTGATTTGACTGTAGATGAAGACGAAAATCAGGCAGAGATTCTTCATGGCATTATGGTTTCGGTTATTGATGGATCGAAATTAGGAATTTGAAATTGGGAAAACGATGACTTTTATTTCGTAATATTGACTACCTTAGTGACAGAAAGGTTGGCCAAGACTATTTATTCTATGAGATTCCGTGCGATTTTACATATCGTGTTGTGTTTGTCCTTCTTGCAAGGTCAAAGCCAACTTGAGCGTACCGGAACGCCTGTGTCTTGGTCTCAGAGTCTGATGGTCAATCCGGATAATCAAAGTTTAGCTCAACCGGATGTGCAGGCGCTTCTCGGAGAAGACGCAGCCATTGATGAAGATCGGTCGGCCCCTTTCCGATTTGCTTATGCCAGGGAAGTGGATTGGAATCTCGATAACAGCGGAACCTGGATGAACCTTCCCAATGGTGATCGCTTGTGGTTGCTGGGGATTGAATACAATTCAGCACAATCGATTGCCATAACGCTGGAAAATCTTCAATTACCGAAAGGTGGTAAGCTTTACGTTTATTCTGATGATCATCAGGATTACCTGGGTCCAATCACCGATGAAGATAATCGCTCGGGCGAATTGGGATTACCCCACATCAAGGGTCAAAAGATTTACGCCGAATATTTTGAGCCCAATGCGTTTCGTGGGCAAAGCAGTTTTTCGATTACGCACGTTGCAGGATCCTACAGAAACCCTTTTCAGGATTACATCCAGAATGGTGCGTGTCTCGAATTGATAACTCCCGGTCAAGTGAATCCTACGCTGCGTAATGCCTCTGCGTCGGTGATGCGCGTTTTATTGGATCACGGACAGCGCTACGCCACAGGTGTGCTGGTGAACAATTCTGCTAATGACGGCACACCCTACGTTCTAATGTCTTCGAAGGCATTGATAGGTAATCCTTCTTCCTACGTTTTTCAGTTCGATGTCATGGGCTCCGGTTGCTTTATGCCGTCCGGTTCATGCGCGTTGCGCACGATTTGTGGTGCAACAATTAAAATGAATGACGCGAATACGGAGGCCTCGCTCCTCGAGCTCTCCAAGCAACCACGTAATGATTGGCAGGCATTTTATTCCGGATGGCGTTTGGATGAAGGTGCATCAGATAACTACTACTGTATTCAACATGCGAAGGGCTTGCCGCAAACCTTGGCTACCTATTCCGGGGCTTTCATGCCCTTGATGCACGCGGGAGTATGGACACAAGGACTGGCGGTGTTGGAGGGAGGTCAAACAGCAGCCGGTAGTTTGGGAGCCCCGATTTTTGATAATGATGGTAATCTCTTGGGGATTTTCAAAGGAGGCAGTGCGCACTGTGGCGGCAACGGCGGTATCGATCGTTTCGTGTTGCTCGATGAAATCTGGAATAACGTTCAAAGCTTCCTTGATCCGGAAAACGAAGACCAGGATAAGATGCCCGGCTACTATCAACCGGAACAGCCCGCAGCGAAGAACAATACCTCCGATTTTCTGATGTACCCAAACCCAAGCAATGACTATGTGAAATTGGTCGTGCCGTCGGATGATCGCATTGTGTCGGTTGACCTCTTCAACGCCATTGGGATGAATGTTAAATCCTGGGGAGCTGCCGCCACCTTAACTCTTGATGATTTGCCACGCGGTATCTATACGGTGCGTGTATCGGGCAGCGAAACGCAGTATGTAGCTCCACTCTTTGTAACGGGGGAGCATTAAAAAAGCCACTCGAAAGTGGCCTTTTTTATTTTCCAATAGGTGTGTCTTAATCTTCGTCGTCCTCTCCACCGCCATCGTCTTCTGCCATGTCGGCATCCGAGTCATCGTCGGAATCATCCATGTCTTCTAGGCCATCTTCATCGGAACCGCCTTTGAAGCTCTCGAATTCAGACATGGCTGCGCCTTCGTTTTCCTGATTCTCTTCATCATCAACCTTCATGTTTTTATCAATCTTGAAGAGATAAATCGTGTCATCAGTGCGCACTTCAAGCGCCTTGATAAACTGGCCCTTGGGCGTGACAAACGAAACGAGGTTGTCATTCTCAAACCCGTTCGGATAGTGTTCATTGATCAGATCAATGTGCTCTTTAGAGAGCGTGTTGTAATCTTTGATGACTCTTTTAATGGGTGCGGCCATAACCGATGATGTTGAGGGTTTATTGATTTAATATCCATGCAAATATGAGGGGAGCAACAATAGTTGCATCACTTTCAACAATAAATTTTGGTGTTGTGATGTCTAATTTGCCCCAAGTGATCTTTTCATTCGGCACTGCACCACTATAACTACCGTAGCTTGTGGTGCTGTCGCTGATCTGACAGAAGTAGCCCCAGAAAGGGATGTCGTGCATTTCCATGTCCTGATAGAGCATTGGAACTACACAAATTGGGAAGTCACCGGCGATACCGCCTCCAATCTGAAAAAAGCCTACGCCTTTTCCACCGGAGTTGTCGATGTACCACTTGGCCAGCCAAGTCATGTATTCGATACCGCTTTTCATGGTCGTTGGGTTGATCTCGCCTTTGATGCAATAGCTGGCGAAGATGTTTCCCATGGTGCTGTCTTCCCATCCGGGAACGATAATCGGCAAATTGCGCTCAGCTGCTGCCAGCATCCAGGAGTTCTTTGGATCTATTTGATAGTATTGCTCCAAAACGCCGCTCAACAGCATCTTGTACATGAATTCATGCGGGAAGTAACGCTCGCCTTTATCGTTGGCATCTTTCCATAGTGCGTGAACGTGCTTCTGCAAACGACGAAATGCTTCTTCTTCCGGAATACAGGTGTCTGTAACGCGATTTAAGCCGCGCTCCAACAAATCCCATTCTTGTTGTGGCGTGAGATCGCGATAGTTGGGAACGCGCTCGTAGTGATTGTGCGCAACCAGATTCATTAAGTCTTCTTCAAGGTTGGCTCCCGTGCAGGAGATGATGTCGACCTTTCCCTGACGAATCATTTCAGCAAGGGAAATTCCCATTTCGGCCGTTGACATAGCGCCTGCCAGGGTAATCATCATTTTACCGCCTTCGAGCAGGTGTTGCTCATAGCCTTTAGCAGCATCCACCATGGCTGCGGCGTTGAAGTGCAGGTAATTGACCTGCATGAAATCGCGTATTGAAGTGTATTTACTCATCGTTTGTGGTGTTGAATACGATTAGACATCGCATTTTCCGCGGCAAAAATGGAAAAATCACTGCGGATTTGCGCATTTTTTTTCAGAATATCCAAAAAGAAATAGAATTGGGCTTAACGACGCCCCTTGGATTGCATCACTTGGCGCATCACATAGGCGATCACCTGTCGACGGATACGGTTGTCGTGCTCCTTGTTTAAGGGGTCATTCAGGATATACTGGAATTTAAAGGCACAGTAATCGTGTTTGATGCCATTTACCTTCAGCACCATACTATCCTGCAGGATGAGTTCCTGTTGATCCTTCAGGGCAAAAATGATTTCACGTTCTAGCTTTTCGAGCTGGTCGATGTAGTTAACATCCAACTCAAAATCGATGCTGCTCTTCTTGAGTTCACGACGCGTATAATTGATGATCTGACTCGCGAAAACGTTGTTATTGGGGATGTAAACGATGTCGTCATCTTCGTTGAGCAAATGCACATTAGAAAGCGTGATATCAATGATTTTTCCTTTGCTATCGGCAATCTTTACCGTATCGCCAATATTCACTATCCGGGCAAAGGTCATGTACATGCCATTGATCAGATTCGAAATGTAGTCTTTTGTAATCAGTACTAACGCCGCCGCCAACAGACTCAGTGTAGTGATGGCCTCCTTCACACTGATGGTGAACAAAGACATGATGATTACAGCAAACAAAAGCGAATAAACAATGCGCGCAATTTGCGAGATGCCGGTCGTAAAGTTGTCCTTTTTTACACCGCCTTGTGGACGGTAAAAGGCAATGGTCATGAGGCGAGCAGCTTCAATCGCTAGAAACACCACAAGCGCATGATAAAGCGTATTGGCAAACTTATCCGGAGGATCGAATTGGTTAATTAACGCAATGAAACTCTTGCGCAAACTCACCAAGATGATGAGCAGCACGGAAGCATTTACGCCTTTTGAAAAGGTGAAGAGTTTCATGAACGTTGGGGCAAAATCAATCGTAGTATCCTAAAATTTCCAGCACATCCTTTGGCTTCTGTTCAGGAGCCCAAAGTTTGTATTTCAATTTTCCTTTACTGTCGCGGTCGATGAGGATGTGCTTCGGTTGCGGCATCAGGCAGTGATGAATGCCGCCAAAGCCGCCGAGCGTGTCCTGATAGGCGCCTGTATTGAAAAAGCCGATGTACTGATCCTGATCGGGATAATACTTGGGTAAGTAAATCGCGTTGGTGTGTTGCTCGGAGTTGTAATAGTCGTCGCTGTCGCACGTTAATCCACCCAAAAACACACGCTCATAGTTTTCATGCCAGTTGTTTACCGGAAGCATGATGAAACGTTTGTTAATCGCCCAACTATCGGGTAGTGTTGTCATGAACGATGAATCAATCATGTTCCACTTTTCGCGATCGTTCTGTTCTTTTTGATAGAGAATTTTGTAAATCGCACCACCACTTTCACCCACGGTGAATGAACCGAATTCCGTATAAATGTGAGGTACGGGAACACCGGCATCATCGCAGGCATTTTTGACCTGGCGAAGAATTTCCGTCACCATGTATTGATAATCGAAGGAATAGGCGAGTGAATTCTTTATCGGGAAGCCTCCACCAATATTGAGACTGTCCACTGTAGGACAGATTTCACGCAATTCGCAGTATACCTTCAAGCACTTAATCAATTCATTCCAGTAGTAACTGGTATCCTTGATCCCTGAGTTAATGAAGAAATGGAGCATCTTCAAGTTGAGATGCGGATTCTCGTGAATCGATTTTTTGTAAAAACGAACAATATCCTTGTAGCCAATACCCAACCGTGAGGTGTAAAACTCAAACTTGGGCTCTTCCTCACTGGCAATACGAACACCGATGTTCATCGGTTCCTGGACCAGCTCTTCGAATTTTTCGAACTCGTACTTGTTGTCGATGACCGATATGATGTCCTTGTAGCCATCGGCATGTAGATCAAAGATTCGCTTGACGTATTCATCTTTCTTGAATCCATTACAAATGATGCGCTGCGTCTTATTGATTTTACCCAGGGTGCCTAAACGACGGATGAGGTCGATGTCATAGGCCGACGACGTTTCAATGTGGAT
>CANHYZ010000162.1 GCA_947464885.1 Flavobacteriales bacterium | reverse complement strand
GTGGTGGATGAGTATGGCGGGACATCAGGGCTCATTACCCTGGAGGATATTTTGGAGGAGATTGTCGGCGAGATTAAAGATGAGTTTGATGAGGAGGAGTTGCACTATTCCAAGTTGGATGAGTTTACCTATATCGTTGAAGGAAAGACGCCACTAGTGGACTTGTACAAAATGCTCGACATCGACGGTGCCATTTTCGAAGAGCATCGGGGAGATAACAGTACGCTCGCCGGTTTCATGATTGAACAGGCGGGGCGCTTGTTGGAGCGCGGTGATTCTATCGAGTTCAATGGATTCTCCTTATTTGTTGAGGCAGCTGACAAAAGAAAAATCAAACGTGTGAAGGTTTTACTGCCTCGATAGAGCCTGGCTGCAAGACATTCGACCATAGTCCCACTTAGTCATTAAGTTCTAAATTCGGTTTCACTTTAGGGAAACTATCCGTAAATTTACATGTTGAATAACTATCCAAAATACAGGAAGATTACTTTCTATAAAGGGTATTTTCAATCGTTCTTTTCCCATCAAAACAAACGGGTGAAGGCGAAAATAATGTGGACACTTGACTTGATTGAAGATTTAGAACGCGTCCCTGAGACTTATCTTAAGCACATTGAAGACACGGATGGGCTTTACGAAATCAGGGTGCAACTTGGGTCTGATATTTTTCGGATTTTCTGCTTCTTCGATAAAGGTCAGCTTATTGTTCTCGCGAATGGCTTTCAAGAGAAAACGCAAAAAACACCACGAGAGGAAATTAATCTGGCACTCAAAATAAAACAGGAATATGAAAGCGAAAAATAGAAACCTAATGACACTAGAGGAGTTCAAGGAAAAGAATTACGGAAAGAGAGGTACGAAAAAACGTGACGAGCTGGAGGCCGGATATGAATCGTTCAAAATCGGCGCCATGATTCACCAAACGCGAATAGAAATGGGTATGACTCAAGAGCAGCTCGCCGATAAAGTCGGAACAACGAAATCATACATTTCAAAAATCGAAAACGATATCAAGGAGGCGCGTTTATCCACCATACAAAAAATTATTGAGATTGGCTTTGGTGGCAAATTGGAATTGAACATTCGTTTACGATAGATATTCATGAAAAAGAAAAACCTTTTGGTGGTTGGTGTTGCTTGCCTCGCTGCATTCGCGTGGTGGTGGTTCACAAGCGATGAAAACGCAGTCCCTAAACCCCGAGGCCATTTTCGCATTGACTTGCCGACTGCTGAATACCTGAGCTATGCATCGGAATGTCCTGTGAAGATGGAGGTTTCTACTGCTGCGAAAGTGGAGCTTTTCCGTGACCGACTCTCTGCGGATTCCTGTTGGTTCAATATCTATTACCCCAGGCTGAATGCGCGTATTCACTGTTCTTACATGCAAGTGAATGGCAGATTGGATGCGTTAATTGATGATGCATACGGCTTTGCGGCTAAACATGAAATGAAGGCCTCCGCTTTGCGCCGAACCATGATCAGTGATTCGCTGAGAGATGTACATGGCATTATCTACGACATTGAGGGCGATGCGGCGTCGAATGTGCAGTTCTTCTTGACCGATAGCACCGACCACTTTCTGCGCGGTGCGCTGTATTTTTTCAATCCGCCGAATCCGGATTCTATTGCCCCGGTGCTGCAGTTTGTGCGAGACGATATCGATCGTATTGCGCAAACGCTGGAGTGGCGCTGATTAGCGTGAAATCCAGCGCACGAGCAGAACCACCAGACACACCAAAAACATGAGGATGGAAATCTTGTTGATGCCGTGCATGAAGCGCAGGTTCAAATCGACTTTCTCTCGTTTGAAGAGATTCCGTGGGTCGAGGTAATACAGGATTTTTTTCAGGAGCATAGTCAAATGTAAGACGTGATTAGCCGCACACAGCAATCATGGAAATTTCCACTTTGCAACTTTTGGGTAAGCAGGCCACTTCAACCGTCTCACGCGCCGGGAATTCGCCCGCGAAGTAGCCGGCGTATACCGCGTTTACTTTGGGGAAGTCGTTCATGTCAGCCAGGAAAATGGATGTCTTTACGACCGCCGAAAAATCAACGTCCGCTGCTTTGAGCACCGCTTGCATGTTTTGCATCACGAGTTCGGTTTCCGCTTCCACGTCGAGTGGCGTGTATTCCTGTGTGGCAGGATTAATGGCGATTTGTCCGCTGGTGTAGAGCATGCCGCCGGCTTTCACTGCTTGAGAGTATGGGCCGATGGGAAGGGGAGCGAGGTCGGTTTGGATGATGTGTTTCATGGGGGGAAATTAGTGATTACGGATGACAGATTACGGATGACAGATTACGGATTACGGATTACGGATTACGGATGGGGAGGGTTAAGTACGAATTACAAAGTACAAAGTACGGAGAGGGGTGGAATTTTTTTGATGGTTGCTGTGCCGGGACCGAGGACTATGGCCAAAGACACCATCCTCGTTGCATTGGACTTCGCTCCCCTCGGCTTCGCTCGGGGACCGCGGCCTTTGAACAGCAATGTGGCCTCGGCTCCGCTCGGCCGTCGCCCGTGGTGGCTGAGCGGTGGTTCGACTGCGCTCACCAACCGTGGTTCGGCTGCGCTCACCAACCCCCGAGGTCCGGCTTCTCGCACAACTCCCGGTCCCCGAGCGAAGCCGAAGGGCACCCTTTCACCCTTAAACTATGTGAATCCCCCGCGTGTACCTCCGAACATCTTAAATTTGGCCTATGATCCGTTTTCGAATTTTTACTCTATTAGTTATAGCGATGGTGCTCATGGCCTTCGCGCCTAAGCCGCCTTCTTATAAGGTGGCCGTGCTCAAATACAAAGGCGGCGGTGACTACTATTCCAACCCGACGAGTGTTCCGAACCTGGTGGATTTCGTCAATCGAAATCTGTCGACCAATATTGATAAGGAAGTCCCCTACATTGATGTGAGCAGCCCCGAGATCATCAACTTCCCGTTTGTGCACATGACCGGTCACGGTAACGTGGTGTTTTCGCCTTCCGATGCGAGTAATCTGCGCAACTACCTTTTGAGCGGCGGTTTTCTGCACATCTCCGACAACTTCGGAATGGACAAGTTTGTCCGCAAGGAGATGAAGAAGGTGTTTCCGGAGCTTGAGTTTATTGAACTTCCGTTTAGTCATCCGATTTATCACCAGACTTACGACTTCCCCAACGGCTTGCCTAAAATTCACGAGCACGATAAGAAGGCACCGCAAGGGTATGGTCTTCTATGGGAAGGACGCCTTGTTTGTTTCTACGACTTCGAGTGTGACTTGGGCGACGGATGGGAAGATTTCGAAGTGCACAAAGATTCCGACGAGGCCCGCACCAAAGCGCTGAAAATGGGCGCCAATATTCTGCAGTACGTGATGATGGGCGATGAACAGTAATGGCTTCCCGCAAGCGATACAAGGGTCTGACGGAAGAGGAGCTTCGCGATTTTCTCGAAGCGAAGTACGAGAGCTTCAACGTGAGTGCGTTCATCGATGATGATCCGGTTTCTATTCCGCATCGCTACACTTCGAAATCCGATATTGAAATCGCCGCATTTTTGACAGCCACCATCAGCTGGGGCAATCGCAAGTCGATTATCAAAAGTGCTTCGCGCATGATGGAACTGATGTCCGACGCGCCATACGATTTTGTGATGAATCACACCGTGCGCGATTTGAAATCGCTGAAGGGTTTTGTCCATCGTACGTTCAACGCCGAAGACCTTGCTGATTTTATACGGGCCTTAAAAAGTTTGTATGAAGAGCACGCTTCGATGGAGCATTTCTTCGCTCAAACCATCGCTTTGCATGGCACTACTTCGCCTGCAATTTCCGCTTTCAAGCAACGGTTTTTCAGTATTCCTCATGCTGCTCGTTCCGAAAAGCATGTGTCTGATCCATTGGCGGGATCATCGGCCAAGCGCATTAACATGTTTTTGCGCTGGATGGTACGGAAGGATAAAAACGCGGTTGATTTAGGAATCTGGAAGAACATATCTCCTGCGCATTTATCCATTCCGCTCGATGTGCATTCGGGCAATGTGGCGCGACAACTCGGGATGCTCACGCGCAAACAAAACGACGCACGCGCGGTCGAGGAACTCGACGCGGTGTTGCGCACACTTGATCCTGTCGATCCTGTCAAGTATGACTACGCGTTGTTTGGGTTGGGGGCGATTGAGAAGTGGTAGGGGGATTACGAACGACGAATGACGAATGACGGATGGGGCTTCCCTTGGTGTCGATAGCCGCTGCCTTTACAACCCATACCGATTCTCTTCAATCACTTTCGCCGCTACCTTTCTGCGCGCATCTTTCACATTGAACGGTTCAGTTTTCGTGAATCGACGAAGTCCCATGAGCATCATGCGCAGTTCATCGCCTGTGCCGAAAGCAAGGAGCGCTTCTTTGCCTGCTGCTGAAATGTTCTCGGCTGAATCGTAGCAATGCACTTTCAGCATTTCTTCTTGCAACTCGGTGTTCACGCCTTTTTTGTTCAGCTTCTCAACGCGCAACAACATCGACTCAGCGGTGTAAGTAGCGATAATCATATCAGCCACATGCATGAGCACCTCTTGTTCTTTCTCGAGTTGCATCATGAGCTTTTGAACTGCTGCACCTGCTACCAACAATACCGCTTTCTTGAACTGCTTCACATACTTGTGGCATTGCTCAAACGTGTTGGAAGGTGCTTCACCGAAATCCGGTATCGCCATGAGTTCGTTGGCGACATTCATCGCGGGTGTCATCAAGTCGAGTTCACCTTTCATGGCTTTCTTTAAAATCATGTCGACGATGAGCAGTCGATTGATTTCGTTCGTGCCTTCGAAAATACGGTTGATGCGTGCATCGCGGTAGGCTCGCTCCACGCGGGTTTCAGCACTATAGCCCATACCGCCGTGAATCTGAACCGCTTCATCCACCACGTAGTCGAGCACTTCCGATCCGAGCACTTTTAAGATGGCGCATTCAGGTGCGAATGATGCAATTCCTTTCAGTACCGCCTTGCCTTTTTCCATACCCGATTGTTGCAAGGATGCAATCTCGTCGTCGATATTTTGCGTAGCGCGATACAACGCACTTTCAGTTGCATAGATGCGAATGGCCATGTCGCCAAGCTTGTGACGGATGGCGCCGTATTTCATGATGGGGCGTCCGAATTGCTGGCGCTCGTTGGCGTATCGCACGGCGTATTCAATCGACTCCTTCGCTCCTCCCAATACACCACCTCCCAATTTGATTCGTCCGATGTTGAGAATGTTCACCGCGATTTTGAATCCGTTGCCGCGTTCGCTCAGCAGATTCTCCACCGGTACTTTCACATTGTTGAAGAAGATCTGACGCGTGGAAGATCCTTTGATCCCCATCTTCTTTTCTTCAGCGTTGAACGTGATTCCCTCCATATCACGGGTGAGAATGAAGGCCGACAAGTTCTCGTCGTTATCGATTTTTGCAAATACAGTGAGCACTTTTGCAAAGCCTCCATTGGTGATCCACATCTTCTGACCGTTGATGATGTAGTGCTTGCCGTCGTCACTCAACACCGCTTTCGTTTTGCCGCTGTTGGCATCCGAACCGCTGCCGGGTTCAGTGAGGCAGTAACACCCTTTCCATTCACCTGTCGCAAGTTTCGGGATGAAGCGTTGCTTCTGTTCTTCATTTCCGTAGTAGAGAATCGGCAACGTACCGATTCCCGTATGCGCCCCGTAGGCTACACTGAATGAAT